>CAZZGE010000001.1:0-83779 GCA_964653665.1 uncultured Porifericola sp.
AATGGGGCAGGGTTTTATCCGCAATGACACACTCATCAATGAGCCTAAGGATTTTGGGCAGAATAACTTTATTTCGGTAGGTAACCTGCAAGACATGTTAAAGGCAGTAATCTTTCCTGAATCTGTACCGGAAAGCCAGCGGTTTGACCTGCGTGAAGAAGACTACCAGTTCCTTTATCAGTATATGTCGCAGCTGCCCGGAGAGACCACCTTTCCAAACTACGCGGCCGATACTTCTTTCTATGATAGCTATTCCAAGTTTTTCCTATTTGGAGATACTCAGGAGCAATTGCCTGAAAGTATTCGTATCTATAACAAGATCGGTATGGCTTACGGCTTCCTGACGGATAATGCCTATATCGTGGACTTTGAGCGGAATATTGAATTTATGCTCACGGCAGTCATTTTTACCAATGAAAATGAGATTTTTAACGACGGGGTATATGAATACGATGAAATCGGGCTGCCCTTCCTGTCAGAACTGGGAAGAGCTATCTTCGAGTACGAGATGGTGCGTGAGCGCGAACATCAACCTGATTTGAGTAAATTTAAAGTGGCTTATGACAATGAAGACGATATTTAAAAATGGCCTATGGCCGCTAGCCATGCTCACGGTTGCCTGTGGCCCCAGGCCTGCTGCTGATACCGAGCAAATGGATGAGCAGGTGACTGCCACGCTTGCAGCGATAAAATCAGAATATGCTCCCGATAAAAGGGTAGCTATTTTTGATATTGAAGATACCTCCCGGGGCGACAAGCTGGTGCTGAAAGGTGAAACCGACCAACCGGCTGCTAAAGCAGCTTTGCTGGCAGAGCTTTCTGAAAGTTACACACTGGTAGACAGCATTAATACACTGCCGGACGCTTCGCTGGGCGAAGATACGCTGGGCGTAGTCTATATCTCTGCGGCCAACATCCGCTCGCAGCCCCGGCATGCTGGCGAGTTGGCTACGCAGGCTACCATGGGCATGCCGCTGCGGGTGCTCAAGAAACAAGGAGAGTGGCACCTGGTTCAGACGCCCGACAAATACATCAGCTGGATGCAGGGCAGTTTTGTACCCATGAATAAGGCGGAATATAATGCATGGCAGGCCAAAGAAAAAGCCATCTTCACCCACATGTACGGCTTTGCCTACGCCGACCCGGTCAGCAACGACAGCATCATCTCCGATCTGGTAGCAGGCAATGTGATGGAACTGGTCAGCGAAACTTCTCAAAGCTACGCGGTACGCCTTCCCGATGGCCGGAATGCTCACGTCCGCAAAAGCGAGTCTGCTCCCTTTGCAGAATGGGTAGCGCAGGCCGAAGCTACGGAAAGTACACTGGTCAACACTGCTTACAAGTTGATGGGTGTGCCCTACCTCTGGGGCGGTACTTCTGCCAAGGGCGTGGATTGTAGCGGCTTTACCAAAACCGTCTACTTTATGAATGGCCACGTGCTGCCCCGCGATGCTTCGCAGCAGATACATGCTGGCGAACTGGTGGATGAGGACAGAAACTTTAAGAATCTGCGCCCTGGAGACCTGCTCTTCTTTGGCTATGCTGCTACTGATAGTACCCGCGAGCGCGTGACGCACGTCGGCATGTGGGTTGGGGATGATCAGTTTATTCATTCTCCTGGACTGGAAGCGCGGGTAAAGATCAGTAGCATTGACCCAGAATCGGAGTTCTACGACGCATACAACCTAAACCGCTATCTGCGTACCAAGCGCATGATTAACAGTAGGCAGGATATTATTGCCCTACGGGATGTGAAGCTGTTTTGAGGTTAGCCCTTCTTGCCTCAGTTTGCTACTTGCCTTGGATAAGAAGAAAGTTACAAACCTTCGCCTTTCAGCAGATCAAGATCATCAACTTCAGTCAGAGGAAGTTGAAGTATAGAACAGGATTGATCTAAGACAAAAGCTTGTTCACTATCATTAGCCAGCTTATTGCCAAAGAAATTTATGTCAGCGTGACAGACAGGATATTTAGATTTCATAGTCAGGCATTGTTCTAACACCTAAACCTTATCAAAATCATTATATTAGAAAAAAATTATCGTGGAGGAAATCAAATATCTGGTGGATGCCAATGACAAGAAGGTGGCTGTACAAATAGATCTGAAAAAATACGGAGAGCAGGATATACTGGATGCCATAGAAGCAGAAGAGCATAATGATGAGTAAACCCTCACACTAGAAGAACTCAAAGCTGAGCTCAAAAAAGAGGGTAAGCTTTGAGATATCAGTTTATTTTCACTACAAAGGTAGCCAAAGACATCTGGCAACTGAACAAAAAAATATTCCCCGTATCATTGAACAAAACAGAGTCTTTAGGAAACGATCTGCGTCCTGAAGGAAGCAAAAAGCTCATAAGTACTCAAAACGATTGTTAGCCCATCAGAGCAGGAAATTTCCTGATCATCTACCTCATTAAAGATAAAATCAAGGTTGTCAAAATTACCAAAGTAGGTTATCGCAAAGACATTTACCGGAAAAAAATGATTGCTTTCAGTCGCTCCCTTTCCGATAAAACATCACATCCATCAATGCCGGTAAGAAAGTAGTAAACGATAGTAAGGCGCCACTCACCGCCGTAGCGATCAGGATGCCGAAGTATCGGACAGGTACCGCCGAGGCAAAAGCCATCAGCCCGAAGCCGCAGGCCAGCAGCAAGCTGGTGATGAAAATCGCCTTGCCTACCTGCTGGATGGTCATCTCCATATTTTTGCGATGCAGTAGCCTCTCCCGGTCCAGGTAGTAGTGGTACACAAAATGGATAGTATCATCAATGGTGATACCCAGCACTACCGCGGCTATTAGCGAGGTAGCGATGTCCAGCGGAATGTCCGCCAGGCCCATCACGCCTAAGATAAGCAGTACCGGCAGTAAGTTAGTAAGAAAAGCCACCAGGCTGAGGGCAAGTTTGCCCCGCAACATCAGCAGCAGAAATACCAACACCAGTCCCGACGCGATTGCCAGACTACGTTGCTGCGAAGTGACTACATAGCCCACAATACTGGCATAGAGTGGGATGTAGCCGGTGGGGCGAAGCTCTGCGGTATCACCGTACACTTCACGGCTCAGCCTTTGGATCTTCGTTAGCATCTCATTCAGTTCATTGGTACTGACGATATCACCGCTCAGGATCAGGCGGCCCTTTTGGTAGTTGGGTGGTAACCAGCGACGCACCATACTGCTATCCTGCTGCAACGCCCGCTGGGTGAATCGCTCAATCAGCTTGGGATTCATACGGTTGCGCCAGGTGGGGCCGTAGATCACCGGCAGCGGCTGGGTGTACAACTCATGGAAACCACTGGCTGCATCAATGCCCTCTATGACTGTTACCTGTTGCGTAAATTGCGTAGTTTTGATAAGTAACTCGGGACTATTGACCGGTGTAGAATCATTTGGATATAGCATCAGGTCAATGGGAAAATAGCGGCCCCAGTGGTTCAGTATTTCCTCATGGTTCTGCAGTACCGGATGTTCTTGCGGAAAGTAGTCCAGCGTGTAAGTATTGGCCTCAATCCGGCTCAACCCGTAAGACAGCCCAACTGCTACCAGCAGGTAAAGGGCCAGAATAGCGTATTTTCTTTTAACCGAAAACGTAACCAAACGCAGCAACTTTGTTTCTGTCTGCAAGCCCAGGCTGGATTTTTTGTAGCTGATCAGAGGCAGGAAAAACAGGGCCAGCACAAAACTGACGAGTAGCGCCAGGGAAAGTCCGATACCAATCAGCAGGCCAAATTGCTGGAGAATATACAGGGGCGTAAACAGGAAAGAAGCAAAGCCGGCTACGGTAGTCAGCGTGGTGAACAGGCAGGGCCGCCATACCCGTCGCAGCGCCGGTAGTATATCCCGTTGCCTGTGGGCTTTGTAGTGATTGAGAATGTGAATGATGTCCAGCAGGCTGACGATGGTGAGCAGCACCGGGGCGATGGAAGAGACCAGGTTCAGCGAATAGCCCAGCGCACCGTAGATGCCCAAAGCTAGCCATAGCACAAAAAAGAAAGTCGCCAGGCTGTAGATAATGACGTAAAAATTACGATATATTACCAGCAGAAACAGCATGATCAGGCCAATACCACTGCCTAGGAAAAAAGCGAAATCCCGTTGCGTAAGTTGGTTGAGACCCGAATAGATGACCGTACTACCGCCCATTGAGATCTTGTCTTCCGGAAAATGGGCTAGCAGGACGGCTTCAACCCCATCCACAATCTCATCCATACGGTGCTGTATTTCTGACAGCAGGCCCAGTTGCACGATCAGGCGCAGACTGCTGCCTTCCCGGTTGATAAAGTTATCGGTTACGAAGGGTGCCGACCGGTAAAAGGTTGTAAGCGAGTCGTAAACTGCGGGTGATCTGGGTAAAGTATCGGGCAGCGCTGGCAGGAAAATATTGCCAGCAGAGAATTTGAAGGTTCGGGCACTGGCCAGCGAATGTACCTCTTCTACACCGTCTACCTGCCGGATATCTTGGATACTCTGCCGCATGGCTGACAGTGTTTCGGGATTGACCACGCCGACTGAATCGTGTATGATAACGGTGATCACCTCATCGCTACCGAAAGCCTGCTGAAAATCCCGGTAGGTCTGGAGCAGCAGGTCGTCCTCCACAAACCAGGATTCTATGGCATTGGAAATCTGCAGGGCTTGGGGTACAAAAGGAGAAAAGATACTGCCGCTGAGAATGAGCAAAGTGAGCCATAGCCAGCGGTATTTCTGAAAGAAGTGCATGGTCGTGAGTGATCAGGCTGACGGTGAAGTTACTGGCTGAGCCCAGCTTATCAAAATAGTATCATGGATATACAATTCATTAGTAGCAGTTGCGTAGGGTCTTTTTTTATTAAACAATATTTGACAAAACTGTATATTTGTTAAAAGCAGAAAAATGGATAGAGATTCAAAACAGGTTTTACACGATCTCAAAAAAGAGATTACCCTGGTGAGGGCACAGATGAGCTTTCTCAAGGATGGTTTCAATAAGTTGAATGAATCTTTTGAAAAAATTGACCAGGAGTTCGGTTTCTTTATAGACGTGTATGAGAAAGAGCAGGATGAGGTAAAAGTGCGATTGAAGCGTTTAGAGGATCACGTTGGCTTGTAATTTTAAGCTATTACACTTTATGAGCGGATACTCACTGCGCCTACGAAGCACTAAAAGAATAGGATTACGGTCATGGCGTATTCATTGCCGGTCTCTCCAAAACCGCCAACATGGAACAGTAACTGGTGACCGCCTTAGGAATTGTTGTGGCTCTGTCAGGACACAGCAGGGGGCTTTTATGATCAAGAAAATAAAAAAACCTGCAACATCGAGCAGGTTTTTTAAACGCTTGTGAAAAATAACTAAGCACGAAAAGATATCAGGAGGCAGTGCCCATAGTCAGCTTAAATGTGAAAGCAGGGGCTTCATCTAAATCTGGTGAAGTCATCTGTAGCTGTTGTCCCGCCAATTCAAAATCAACGTCCTGCTGTCCCTGTAGTGCGATAATACCGCTTAATCCCTCCAGGGGAATATTCTCGATAGTTACCGCAGAAGAGGTGGGCTCATCCAGCAGTGTCATGTAAACTGCTCCATCTTTTTGCGTAAAGCGCACCCTTCCGCCTTCGCTGGTAGTAGCCTCTGCCTGCATCCAGGGGCGGCTGCCAAAGATGGCCTCACCGTTGGTATCCAGCCACTGTCCCAGACCTTCCAGTCGTAGCTTTTGTCCTTCAGGAATGGTACCATCCGCCTTGGGGCCTACGTTGAGCAGCAGGTTGCCATTTTTGCTGACGATATCTACAAAAGAATCCACCAGATCATCTACCGACAGAAAATCATCTACATCCTCTGTCTGGTTGTAGCCAAAAGAAAGGCCGATACCCCGGCAGGTTTCCCACTTCTCCTCGGCGATAGAGTCCAGCACCTGATACTCAGGCGTGGTAAAGTCATGATGTACCGTAGGCTTGGAATTATCGCTGGGTAATTGAAACTTGTGCCGGTTGTTGACAACACCTTCCGGCTTTTCGTTGTAGTAGTCAGCGATCAGATTAACGGCATCAAAAGCCTCAGGACTACCGATGTCGGCCCAGAGTACCCAGGGATCATAGCGGTCCATGAGTTCACGCCAGTGGGTGTCAATGTACTCCGCGTATTCGGGTTGCTGGGGCACTGCCGTAAACAGATCCGGGAAATTCTTGATCACATGGTCATTGAAGGTCCAGTCCAGGCCGCTGGAGTAGTAGAGGCCCATTTTCATGCCCTGGTTCTCGATAGCTTCGGTCAGTTCGCCCACCAGGTCACGGCTGGCGTAGTAATTTTCCCGGCTGGGATTGGGCGTATTGCTGGGCCAGAGCAGAAAGCCATCGTGGTGCTTGGTGGTAAGCACTACATATTCTGCGCCTACCTCGCTGAACAGTTCTGCCCATCCTTCCGGCTTCCAGTTTTGAATGGCTTTGTTAAACTCCGGTACAAAATCATAATAGCTGAAATCTTTACCGTAAGTCTTGTTGTGGTACTCCTCGGTAGCGCTGCCTTCTATGCGAAGTGAGTTAAGGTACCACTCAGTATAAGGGTTATTGGCAAACCACTCTTCTCCTGCTGTATTGGCCAGTATCTCTTCTAGGGGTTTTTTAGTCCCCTTAGCCCAGCCAGGCACAGAATATAATCCCCAATGGATGAAAATACCTAGCTTAGCATCCTGGTACCATTCCGGTAAAGGATGTTGTGAGATAGATTCGTTAGTAGGCTGATAACTGACCTCCGATGCCATATCATTGGTTTCTGATTCACTATTTTCTTGGGGTGTACTACAGGCTAGCAAGGCAGCCATGAAGAATAAAAACAGGCCGGTCTTTTTCATCAAATAGATCGTTAGAGTGAAATTATAAGCTAATAATAGCTATAAAATGTATGATGTGCATTAGCCTGTAAAAAATTGCCAAGCATTGAGCAAAAAAATATAAACCTTCATGAATCTTGAAAAAGAATAGCAATTCTTAAGGTTATATTTATAATAATTTAAAATATACGGAGCTTTAGTAACAGTTGGCGATAACCTTATGACGGAAATACCTGACGGTCACAAAATTTCGTCGTAAGCTAGATACGACCGTGGCTTTTTTTTAAAACTCAGGTAATTATTACCATACGCCTGAGACGCATATTTTGCTATGCCAGCGATGTATTATGTATTTTATTTATTTCATTTTTCCGGATTCTATTCGCTGTTTAAAGTCGGATTGGGCTGCTTCCTCTTTTTTTAACCACGATTTTTTCAAAAATAAAGTGAAATACATCTCAGAAATTAAGATATTTTGTAACCGGGGTTAAAATAGTACAGGTCTTTGTAAAAATAAGAGTAGTATCGTGGGATAAAATAAAGATAATTTGAATTTATGTAGTCTACTTACAAGTATCCTCTTTTACTTTTCATTTATCAACCATACAGGTATGCATCACAATTACAACAACCTAACAAAACTCCTGGTGTTTTTTGTATCGGTACTTGTGCTGAGTATTACGGCGCAGGCACAGGAAATGACCGTAAGCGGTACCGTCAGTTCCCCCGAAGAAGGCACCCTTCCGGGAGTCAACGTGCTTGTTAAAGGTACGACCACCGGAACAGTGACCGACATTGAGGGGAATTACAGCATTTCTGTGCCCAGCGGGCAAGGCTCCCTAGTTTTCTCCTCCATCGGCTATACGACCGAAGAAGTGCCAGTGAACGGTCGTTCTACGATCAACCTTGAAATGTTACCAGACATACAGTCACTCAGCGAGGTGGTAGTAGTGGGATACGGTACGCAGAAGCGAGCTGACGTAACCGGCGCCGTTTCTTCTATTGATGCCGAAGATATCAACAACATTGTCACGGGTAACCCTACCCAGGCGCTGCAGGGGCGTAGCGCTGGCGTAAGGGTAGAAGTTAACGGCGGCTCGCCCGGTGCAGGTGCCAACGTGATCATTCGTGGAACGGGAACACTTTCCAGTGTAAACCCACTCTACGTGATTGATGGTGTCTTTTCCGAAAGCATGGATTTTCTCAACCCTGCCGATATTGAGTCTATTGAAGTACTGAAAGATGCATCCGCCGCGGCTATCTATGGGGCCCGTGCCGGGCAAGGGGTAGTCATTATCACTACCAAGCGTGGGGAGCAGAATCAGGATGTGCAGATAGAACTCAACGCCAGCTATGGTTGGCAGGATGTGTATCGGCAGATAGATTACGCCGATGCGCGGGAGTACGCGAATTATCAAAACCTGGCAGACGACAATGATGGCAGGCCGCGCGCTCCTGCTAATGATACTGAATTTGATCCCAGTATTGACTCCGATGTGCAGGACCTTTCGTTGAACACAGCACCTATTCAGAACTATGGTCTCCGTATTTCCGGTGGTGGAGAAAATACCACCTATAGCATCTCGGCTAACCGCCTGGATCAGGAAGGTATCGTGGTAGCGTCTCGCTTTCAGCGTAACTCGCTGAGCGTCAACACCAGTGCTGAAAAAGGCCGCTTTAAGCTCACCCAGTCACTCTTCCTTTCTAATACCATTAATAATCCGAATACAGTATTTGGTAGTGAATTCGGACATATCCCGACTGCTCCTATCCTCGATGAAACGCGGGATGGAGGATACGCAGCAGGTAATACGATTTTTCACGGGATATCCCGCTCTACCAATTACTACGGCATTGCTAAGCTAACGGAGGCTGAAAATACGCGTGACAAAGTATTGGGTAGCCTTAATGCCGAGTACGAAATTCTGGACGGATTGATCTACAATCTGCGTTTGTCCGTGGATTACGAAAATGGGCAGAATTACCAATTCATTCCTACTTATAATATTAGTAACTCTGATGTGGGACAGAACCCTGTCGCTGACCTTAATGACCTGCGTTTTACAGATGTTTCTACCATTATAGAAAACATCCTTACCTACGAGAAGCAGTTTGGCGCGCACAGCCTCAATCTGCTGGCGGCGGCTTCGCAGCAGCAGGATCGTTACGAATCACTGTCATTACAGGGACAGGGCTTTCCTAACAATAACCTAAGGGTAATCTCTGCCGCCAATGACATCGCTCAGCGAAGTGGTGTAATCCTCCCTCGTCGTATACGTTCAGTCTTTGGTCGGGTCAACTATTCTTACGATAGTAAGTACCTCTTCTCAGCTACCATCCGCCGTGACGGCTCCTCCAACTTTGGTCCGGATAACCGCTACGGGGTGTTCCCTTCCGTATCGGTAGGATGGAACCTGGCACAGGAAGACTTCTTTGACGTAAGCTGGATTGATGCTTTCAAGATCAGAGGTAGCTATGGTGTGCTCGGCTCAGATAACCTGGACCCTTTCCAGTTTACGCCGGTACTTAACATTAACAGTGATTATACTTTTGGCCGTAGTCAGAGCCGGTCATCGGGGGTCTCACAGACTGCCTTTGCCAACCCTGACGTACGCTGGGAGAAGACAAGTACTACTAATATTGGTACCGATATCAGTCTGCTTGAAGGTAAGCTAAGTTTGACGATGGACTACTTCCAGAAGCGTTCTGAAGATATTCTGGTCGCTCTGGACATCAATCCCACTTCCGGTACCAACCAGTCGGTGATTCGTAACGCGGCTACTATTGACAACCGTGGCTTTGAGTTTCTAGCCTCTTTCCGTGAGTCTTTTGGGGATTTCAAGTACAACATCAGTGGTAACTTCACTATTTTGGAGAACGAAGTGGTAGGCCTTGGGGAAGGTGTAAACCCAATTCGTTCAGGCTTTTTTACTGATGAAACTTTTGCGGCGACACGTACAGAGGCCGGGCGCCCGGTAGCTAGCTTCTATGGCTTCCTGGTAGATGGTATTTACCAGTCGCAGGAAGAGATAGATGCTGAAGGCCTTGAGGGGCGTGATATCGCTCCCGGCGATCTGAAGTTCCGTGACCTGGATGGTGATGGCGAACTGACGATCAACGATCAGACCTTTATCGGTAGCCCGATTCCTGATTTTGAGTACGGACTTAACATGAGTGGGTCATACAACGGCCTCGATCTATCGCTTTTCTTCCAGGGCGTAGCCGGTAACGAAATCTGGAACGGGCGTAAATTTGAAGGAGTTTTTGCCCGAAATGGTAACAAACTGGCACTGGTCAATAATGCATGGACACCAGATAATACGGATACAGATATTCCGCGTCCTTCATCAATAGACCCTGG
This sequence comes from uncultured Porifericola sp., assembly GCA_964653665.1. Lineage (GTDB taxonomy): Bacteria > Bacteroidota > Bacteroidia > Cytophagales > Cyclobacteriaceae > Catalinimonas. Next base: position 10,170 of record CAZZGE010000001.1, read on the forward strand.
CGTAAACCGACGTGAATCTGAATTTTATGTAGAAGACGGCTCTTACTTCCGCCTGCGCAACCTATCGTTTGGCTATACGCTTCCTAATGCAGTAGTAGAGAATATTGGTCTGAGTAAAACTCGCCTGTACATAAATATGGAAAATGTATTTGTGGTTGATAATTACTCTGGATTCTTTCCCGAGATCGGTAGAAACATCAGCCGGGGTGGCGGGCTGTTCAACCGAGGCGTAGACGAAAACACCTACCCGGTACCTCGCTCTTTCATCCTGGGCATACAGGTTAGCTTCTAAGTAAGTTCAAACGAAAAAACACAATCTGATGAAAAGATATAACCTACTTCCTAAAATACTCTTCACCGTACTGGTGCTCTTCTTCACCGCTACCAGTTGCGACGATGAATTCCTTGAGCCAGTTAACCAGAACGAACTCTCACCCGACACTTTCTGGCAATCGGCCGATGATGCCCGTCAGGCGATTGTTGGAGCTTACAGCCCCTTATCTACTGTGTTTGGTTGGGGCCGCATGATGATTCTGCATACGGTATACCGTTCTGACGTGGTTGATCCCTTTGCTTTCCAGGGGGTAACCACCGATGCGAGTAACTTTTCCATCAACCCCAATTTTGGCCGCTTGAACGAGATCTGGGGTGAATTTTGGAAAACGATCTTCCGTACCAACCTTATCTTTGAAAACTTGCCTGATATTGAAGACCCTAACTTCAGCGATGAGGAGCGCAATACCATCCTGGGCGAAGCGCATTTCCTGCGAGCTTTTCAGTACTTCCATCTGTTAACGATGTTCCGGAACGTGCCGCTGCGCACTGAGCCGCCAGCTGGTCTCGAGCAAATAACAGCAGGCCCGGCTGATCCGGCTGATGTATGGGCACTAATCATCTCCGACCTGCAGGCCGCCCAGCAACGCCTACCCGACAGCTGGAGCGACGATAACGTAGGTCGGGCTACCTCAGGAGCAGCTACTGCTCTACTGGGTAAAACCTACCTGTACCGCGCTGGTATAGAAGGTTCCAGCGGTGACTATGCCTTGGCGGCCACTGAGCTTAAAAAGATTATGGACTCCGGCTTGTACGACCTGGTTCCCGACTATGCGGACAATTTTAATGCTGCCGGAGAGAATAATGTTGAGTCTATTTTCGAGATACAGTTTGATGACAACGGCCTGGCCTGGGGTGCTGACAACCCCGAAACACTGCGGGCTGCTGCTTGGGAACCTGACATGGCACCTCCGCCCTTTACCAGTCAGAATGGTTTTGAAATCAACGACTGGGCTTTCGATAAGTTGATGGAGACGCCTGATAATGACGGTAACATTGATGTTCGTGCTTACTCCACTTTTATCTGGAATTATCCTGGTGCTACAATTTACCAAGAGGAATTTGCCGAAGCCTATGCGACCAACCTGGACTTTGTCGGTGGCCGTAAGTATCTGGACTTTGAAACACCTGATAAGCCCCAGTCTGATTTTGGTTTTGCCGGCTTCCCTTCTGTGATCAACTGGCGCAGTATACGTTTTGCCGATGTACTGCTAATGTACGCCGAGGCGGAAAATGAAGCCAATGGTCCTTCTGCAGCAGTGTATGCTGCGCTGAACCGAGTGCGTGACCGTGCCAATATGCCGGAAATCAGTAATCTGGACCAGGATGCGCTTCGCGAAGCTATCCGCGATGAGCGTGTGCTGGAGCATTCGCTGGAAGGTACCCGATACTATGACCTGCTGCGCTGGGGCCTGGTTCCTGATAGGCTTAGCAATAATGAACAGTTTCGTGGAAATACTGGTGGTTTCTTCTACCAACCGGGGCGTGAGTACCTGCCCATTCCGCAGAGCGAAATTGCCACTAACACGCTGTACCCTCAGAACCCAGGGTACCTGTAAAATTCAACTAAACACCCGGCATTTTTCGGGCCGGGTGTTTAGTTAAGATAAGGGCTGGAAAGCATAAATCTTCCTCATTCATCCTTATGCAGCTGGCTTCAAATTTCCCTGACTGAATTTGCTGGCAGCTACTTCCGGTCCTTGTTTTTTCTTGAAAATCCTGTAGGTTTAAAGGCTAAGAAAAAACTGTGCGGCAACCTGTTCTTCTTTCATGGCGGACTTGACCTCTATCCACTAAAATAACAGTAGAACCTATTTTTCTTGGGATTGTGTGCTCACAATACGGTAAAATAACAGACTAATACTCGTGTCTGGCTGCTCCACAGTTTAAAAGACGGACTGCGATGAAAACCTATCGGCACTATCTAACTCCACTCTTTCTCAGTTTTCTCCTGTACAATTGCGGTAGCAGTTCAGATTTCGACTTCCGCATTCTGCCGCCTGAGTACACCGGTGTTGATTTTGTCAACCAGGTGGATGACTCGGATACCTTCAACATCATGACTTACTACTACCTCTATAACGGAGGTGGCGTAGCCGCTGCCGACCTGAACAATGATGGCCTGGACGACCTGGTGTTTGCCGGTAATAAAGTACCATCCCGCATCTACCTCAATCGGGGCGACATGCAGTTTGAAGATATCACCCAAGGCGCTGGATTTGATGTAGGCGACTGGGTGATGGGAGTGACCGTCAACGACATCAATGCCGATGGCTGGAACGATATTTACCTCTCGCTGGCTGGGCCGGACTGTCCGGATGCCTGCCGCAACCTGCTTTACATCAACCAGGGCGACTGTGGCGAGGGTAAGGTTTGTTTTGAAGAACAGGGAGCGGCTTACGGCCTTGATGACCCATCCTACTCAGTCCATGCTACTTTCCTGGACTACGACCGTGACGGTGACATGGATATGTTTCTGCTGACTAACATTATCAACAAGATCAACAAATCGGTCATCATTGACCGCCGCCTCCAGCCCAACAAAGGCAAAAATGCAGATAAGCTTTTTGAGAATCGTTTTGATGCAGAGAAAGGCCATCCTGTCTTTACCGATGTATCACAGCAGGCAGGGATTGTACACGAGGGCTACGGGCTGGGCGTAGCTGTAGATGACATCAACCGGGATGGCTGGCCGGACGTCTACGTGGCTAACGACTTTATGGACAATGATTACCTCTATATTAATCAGCAGGATGGTTCATTCAAGGATGAAGCAGATCGCTACTTCCGCCACCAGAGTCTCAATAGCATGGGGGTGGATGTGTCCGACGTCAACAATGATCAGCTACCCGACATCGCTGTGCTGGACATGTTACCGCCCGAGAACTACCGTCGTAAGATGATGCTGACCCCGCTCAACGAGGATAATGAGATCAAAAAACTACAAAGCGGCTACTCCCGGCAATACATACGCAATACGCTGCACCTCCACCAGGGCGAGCGGGGCTTCAGTGAGATCGGCCAACTGGCTGGAGTAGACGCTACTGACTGGAGCTGGTCGGTGCTCATGGCCGACTTTGACCTAGACGGCCGAAAGGATATGTTCGTCTCCAACGGCATCGTCAAAGACATGACCGATTTGGACTTCATCGTGTACCGCAGCAGTCAGACGCTCTTTGGTAAGCAGGAAAACAAGGAGGAGAAGATTCGCCAACTGGCCAAAGACATGAAGGGTGCCAAGACTTCTAACTATTTCTTCCACAACCGGGGCGACCTCAGCTTTGATGATCGTACTGAAGAATGGGGTGTAAAAATACCTTCATTCTCCAACGGCGTAGCCTACAGTGACCTGGACAACGATGGCGACCTGGACCTGGTGTCCAACAACCTGAACGACCCGGCCTTCATTTATGAAAACCGGCTGGAGGCATCGCCTAAAGCTTACCTCAAACTGAAGCTGCAGGGAACTGCCAGTAATCCCCAGGCGATTGGTAGCCGGGTCTACCTCTACCAGAACGGGCAGCAGCAGTATGCCTTCCACGCACCGCAGCGGGGTTACCTCTCTACGGTGAGCCACACCCTGCACTTCGGCCTGTCAGATACAACCATAGTGGATTCTCTGCAAATTGTCTGGCCCGACCAGCAGGTGCAGGTATTAAAAAACGTAGAGCCAGCGCAGACACTCGTTGTTAGCTACGCACCCAGTCTGGATTCGCTGTATCTGCCTTCGGAGCCGCCCATGCCGGTACGTGACGCAACGGATAAGTACCAACTGGCGCACCAGCATCCGGAGAATACCTACAATGATTTCAAAGGCTCGCCCCTGCTGTTGCGTAAGTACTCCAACCAGGGCCCGGGCATAGCCGTGGGCGATGTAAACGGCGATGGGCAGGAGGATTTTTTTGTAGGCGGACCGATTGGCGAACCCGCTTCTTTCTTTTTGCAGGAGGAAGGTCAACGTTTTACAGAAATGTATCTCCCCTACGATTCACTACCCGAAGACGTCGGCAGTCTGCTGTTTGACAAAGACAACGACGGCGATCTGGACCTGTACGTAGTTAGCGGCGGGGTAGAGTGGGATCCTAAGCAGGGTTACTACCAGGATCGACTCTACGAAAATGACGGACGCGGTAATTTTATCAAAACACAGAATGCCTTGCCACCGATGAACAGTAGCGGCTCCTGCGTAATTGCCGCCGACTACGATCAGGACGGTGACCTGGACCTGTTTGTAGGCGGCAGGATTCGGCCCTTGGCGTATCCTACCTTCCCCAATAGCTACCTGCTGCGCAACGATGGCGGAAAATTCACGGACGTCACTGCCGAGATCCTGGATGTCCACGATGCTTTTGGGATGGTCAGCGCCGCGCTCTGGACAGACTACAACCGGGATGGCCGGCCTGACCTGCTAATCGGTTCTGAATGGATGCCCCTGCAGCTTTACCTGAACGAGGGGGAGCGTTTTGCTAAAGCTGAAGACGAGACGCTGGCCTCTGCTTCCGGTTGGTGGAATAGCCTCTACGGCAGTGACCTAGACCGCGACGGTGACACCGATTATGTGCTGGGGAATCACGGGCTCAACTCTCGTTTTAGAGCCTCAGCCGCTGAGCCTATGCGTCTTTATGCCGATGATTTTGATAAGAATAACGAAATTGATCCTATCGTCACGATTACCGATGGGAAGGAAGAGTATGTATACCATTCCCGTGATGCGCTTTTTGGACAGATCGTAGCCATGCGCAAGCGTTTTAGCAGTTACGACGCTTACGCCAGAGCTCCTTTTGATAAAGTGATTCTGCCTTCTGAGCAGCAAAAAGCAGAGGTGCTGGAGGTCAACGAACTCCGGAATTCAGTACTGCTGCGGCAGGCAGGTCAGTCGGAAATCAAGCCACTGCCGGCGACTTTGCAGTTTGCCCCTATCATGGGCGTGCAACAACTTCCTGCTAGGGGAAATGCTGAATTGATGTTTGTAGGAAATTTTCATGAGCCGGAAACGGCCCTTGGCCCTTTTGACGCTTTTAACGGGGCGCTGCTGCGTTTTGAAGAAGGCGATCTGACGGAGCATGTGCATACGCTGGACATTCCCGGCGATGCCCGCTCGCTGGCAGCGCTGACGCTAGCCGATAAGCAGGTCTTTCTGGTGAGCAGAAATAAAGGTGAACTCATGCTCTGTGAGCAGGCTCAGCCGCCGGAGGGTGAATTTGTAAAGCTACAGCCGCCGGATTTTTATGCGGAAATTACCCTGGAGGATGGACGTACTTACCGCGAGGAATTTTACTACGGGGCTGGCTATCTCTCGCAGTCTTCCCGAACGCTTTTTGTGCCTACCGCTGCAGAGAAAGTGGTAATATACCGTTTTGATGGAGAAAGTAGGCACTTGAATATGTGAGTCTTATTGGCTTTTCAGCCAAAATATATTTAGCAAAAATGAAATTCAATAAAACTTACTTTTTCGGCCTGATTGTGCTGGTCATGGTTGTGTGGTTTGTACTGGAAGCCACTACCCAGCCGGGTGTAGAAGACCTGGCGGGTAATCCAGAAGAAGTGACCTTCGTTCGAAATGAAAACAACACCGGTCCGGTAAAAAGGGTATACATCGTGGGTATCGCCGATACGCTCTGGAACGTCATGGAAAAATACGGCAGCTATATGCCGCACAACAAATATGGTAACACGCAGGTCTATTTTTTTCCGAAAGATGAGAGAGCGCCTGAAGAGATAACCTTAGGAAACCCGGTGCCGGAAGCTTACCAGCCTTACTGCCTGGGTCGCTATGAGAAGAATGCGATGGGCTCAGAAAGCTTCGTCAGGTATCCTTTTTCTCGTTAGGCTTGTCCTGTAGTTCGTCAAAATAGGGTATTTCAGGTTTGGGCAAAACACTACGCTCCTCCTGATTGATGATCTCCTCCGCATCCTCTTTCTCCTCTTCTTCCAGGTAGTACATGTTGTCGTGGCTATTTTCCGGCTCAAAGCTCAGCTCGGCATAGAGCGGATAATGATCAGAATGAAAATGTTTGCCCCGTTTCAGGCTGACCAGGCGAAAATGTCCACTGAAGTTGATAAAATCCAGCGGATAGCGAAAGAGTGGAAACTTAGCATTAAACGTATTGAAAAAGCCCTTGCCACGGCGTGGGTCCACCATATTGCTCAGGTTTCTGAACAGTGTCAGCGACTTAGACCAGGGTACGTCATTGAGATCTCCGGCCATTACACATGGGCACTTTTCTTCGCCTATCTTTTTACCCACTAGCACGATCTCTGTATCCCGATTATGGGTATGGGAACCTACCTCTGGAGGCTTGGGGTGGATGCTGTATAGCCTGAACTTCTCACCATTGCGCAGCTTCACTTCAGTATGAATAGATGGGACACCTTCTTCGCATAGAAACTCTACCGAAGGCCCTACCAGTTCCAGTTTGGAGTACATCAGCATACCGTAGGTATTGTCCTGTGGCTGCAGCACATGGTGGGGATATTCCTCCTTCAGGTATTCCATCTGCCCGTGCCACCAGTGGTCGGTTTCGTGCATCAGGATGATGTCGGGCTGCATCTCAGCGATGATTTCCTTGAGCTTTTCTGACTTTTTGTTTTTCTGCCGTACATTGGCGTTCAAGATGCTGAGTTGGCGATCCACTTCTTCTGTCTCAGGCAGAAGAGCAGACTTATCTACCCAGGGAAAGTAGCGGTATAACTTATAGGCTGCCGCCAGGATGGCCACAAAGGTAGTTAGCGAAAGCGCCAACGGCCAGCCCTCAAAGGGCTCATCAAAGATGATCAGGTAGGTTATAGTAAGTAGGATCAGGAAAATCGTATTGCTCAGCAGCGGAAAATCAAAAACCCGCACAAACCAATAAGGTTTATTGATGTAAGACAGCAAGGATCCTAAACTGAAGAAAATAATCAGTCCGGTGAGAATCATTTTGAAGATTTCCATGAAAGATAGTGTGTTACAAAAGTGAAAAAAATGTCAACGGCCTAGGATGTTTACCGATTGCCTCTTATTGACATACTCATAAATGCAGCATGTAAATGCCTTGTTTTTACAGTGGCTTTTTTATTTTACTTTCACAAGAAATTTAACATTTAGCTAACATGAAGATACATATTGCCCTATTGATAGCCGGGACAGTTTTATGGTCTTGCGAAGCAAAAAAAACCGAAAATATAATGGAAGTACAGTACCCGCCTACCAGTAAAGTTAATCAAACTGATACCTACTTTGGCACCGAAGTGAGCGACCCCTACCGCTGGCTGGAGGATGATAGGTCGAAAGAAACCGCCAAGTGGGTGGAAGCCCAGAATGAAGTTACCTACGCTTACCTGGAAAGCATCCCTTTCCGCAAAGATATAGAGCAGCGCCTGACCGAACTCTGGAACTATGAGAAGTATTCAGCTCCCTCTAAGCAGGGCGAAAAATATTACTTCTCCAAAAACGACGGCCTGCAAAACCAGGGCGTAGTCTATGTACAGGAAAGCCTGGAAGCTGAACCGGAAGTATTTCTGGATCCTAATAAATTTTCTGAGGACGGTACTGTTTCTCTGGCTGGGCTTAGCTTTACCGAAGACGGTTCCCTGCTGGCTTATTCCATTTCCGAGTCAGGCTCCGACTGGCGTAAGATCATTGTCATAAATGCTCAAACGAAGGAGCAGATCGGTGATACACTGCGCGATGTAAAATTCAGCGGTATTTCCTGGAAAGGCAACGAAGGCTTCTACTACAGCAGCTACGATAAGCCTGAAGAAGGCAGCAACCTTTCCGGCCTGAATATGAACCATAAGCTGTATTATCACCAACTGGGTACGCCGCAGAATACAGACGTGCTGGTGTTTGGTGGAGAAAAAACGCCCCGGCGCTATGTAGGTGGGAGTGTAAGCGAGGACGACCGCTATTTACAGATTACGGCAGCCAATGGCACCAGCGGCAATGAGCTATATGTCAAAGATTTGCAGCACGACAGGGAGATCATTCAGGTCATTGATAACTTTGAGCACGACCACTACATCCTGCACAATGAGGGCAGCAAACTCTACATCCTGACCAACCTGGACGCGCCTAACCAGCGCATCGTCACAGTAGATGCCGCCAACCCACAGCTACAAAACTGGACAGACCTGGTTCCAGAAAAAGAGGAGGTACTGGAAAGTGCCTCATTTGTAGGAGGAAAAATGATCCTCAACTACCTCAAAGATGCCTCCACCCGTATTGAGCAGTATGACCTGGAGGGAACTTTTGAGAAAGAAATTGAACTACCGGCTATCGGTACTGCCGGGGGCTTTAATGGCAAAATAGAAGATGAGACTGTTTTCTACTACTTCACTTCTTTCACCTACCCAACCAGCATTTATGCCTACCACATTCCCAGCGGCAAGAGCACCCTCTTCCGCCAGCCGGAAGTAGATTTTGAACCGGAAGCTTATGAGACCAAGCAGGTATTTTACAAAAGTAAAGACGGTACTGAAGTGCCGATGTTTATCGTCCACAAAAAGGGGCTGGCGCTTGACAGTCAAAATCCTACGTACCTCTACGGTTATGGTGGGTTCAACATCAGCCTATCGCCTTCTTTTAGTGTAGCTCGGGTATACTGGCTGGAGAACGGTGGTGTGTTTGCCATGCCCAACCTGCGGGGCGGTGGCGAATATGGTGAAGCTTGGCATCAGGCCGGTACGCAGATGAACAAGCAAAATGTGTTCGACGACTTTATCGCTGCCGGAGAGTATTTAAAAGCAAACGGCTATGCTTCTACCGAAAAGCTGGCCATTGCCGGAGGATCAAACGGCGGGCTGCTGGTAGGTGCCACCATGACGCAGCGTCCTGACCTTTGCCAAGTGGCCCTGCCTGCCGTTGGCGTATTGGATATGCTGCGTTACAACAAGTTTACAGCCGGAGCCGGGTGGGCTCCTGACTACGGTATTGCCGACAGTAGTCAGGCCATGTTTGAGTACTTGCATGCTTATTCACCCCTGCACAATATTGAAGAAGGTGTGGCATATCCAGCTACCCTGGTCACTACCGCTGACCACGACGACCGGGTAGTGCCGGCGCATTCTTTTAAGTTCGCTGCTACCCTACAGGAAAAGCACGAAGGCGAAAACCCGGTGCTGATCCGCATTGAGACTAAAGCCGGACACGGAGCGGGTAAGCCCACCTCAAAGCAGATAGAAGAATGGGCCGACAAATACGCCTTTACCTTCTACAATATGAACGAAACACCCTCACAACTACGCTAATGCCTGAAAAACCTGCCAAAGTTCATAACTTTGGCAGAGTTCCATCCAAAAACGTAACTATGAGCATCATCATCCGAGATGGAAAAAAAGAAGATCTGCCGCGCGTAATGGAATTAATCCAGGAACTTGCTGAGTACGAGCGGGAGCCGCATGAAGTAGAGAACTCCGTAGTCCAGTTGGAGGAAGACGGCTTCGGGGAGCAACCGGTCTTTGAGTTTTTTATAGCTGAAGACCTGGAAAAAAACCAGATCATCGGGCTGGCGCTGTACTTCTACAGCTACTCTACCTGGAAGGGTAAGTGCCTCTACCTGGAAGACCTAATTGTAACCCAATCCGAGCGGGGGAAGGGTATCGGTCGTCGCCTGCTAGACCGTGTTATCGTAAAAGCCAAGGAAACTCACTGCTATCGAGTAGTATGGCAGGTGCTGGACTGGAACGAACCGGCTATACAGTTCTACAAATCTCTGGGCGCGTCTATCCCCAAAGAGTGGCTCACCTGCCGCCTGGTCAAAGAGCAGATTGATAATTATGTACCGATAGAGGAATAATCTGTAAAGGTCAAGGATGGCTTTGTACTGCGGGATTTATAAAGGATACACGGAACGCGCAATCTGGGTCATTCCCCGCATCCTTTGTGAAATCTTGGTACCGCCCTGTGGTGAAAGTACGAAAGGGTTACACCTCTTTCATCATTGTCCGGAAGCTAACTGCCTGGCTGCCGTAGCGTTTTTCGTGGGCTTTGTCCAGCGAAGGTTCGTATTTCATCTGGTAGATGTCTAAATGTTCGCGGGTTTTTGTCATGAGTTGCACAGCATAGGTAGCGGTACCGGCAGATTCTTCAATATCCAGCAGACGAAACATGCGGACCTGTTCAAACATGCCGGTCGCCAGCATATCCGGTATCTGCTGTTCTTTCATCCACTGCAGCCAGTCGGCTTCGGCACTTCGTTCAATATTGACGGTTTGATTATACTGTATCATGGAGTAAATTTGGACCAAAAAAGAAAGACACGCAACTTTTGCGTGTCTTTCGTTGACCAAAACCAAACAATTAGCTCGGTGAGCTTCATTTAACAGAACTACCCAAGGGGTCTGAAGTTTTTGCATAAGTCAATTTTTCCTGTGTAACCACCGAAGTGGTGTCGTTTTGCAGAACCAAGTCTCTCAGGCAGGCGATCCAGAGCGGGTGGTCGTTCAGACTTTCTACCAAATCCCATTCTTCCCCTCCTTCTTCTATAAATAACTCTTTGTATTCTTCTCCTACTTCCAGCGTAGTCTCCAAGCAGTCAGCGACAAAGGCGGGTGAGAATGCCAGTATCTTCTTCTTGCCGGCTTTGGCCATCTCTTCAATCACCTCATCAGTGTAGGGACGTATCCAGGGGACGGGACCCAGCCGCGACTGAAAAGCAACGGTATACTTATCATCGGGAATGCCCAGTTTCTCGACCAGTAGCCGGGAGGTCTGGTAGCATTGGGCCCGGTAGCAGTATTGGTTCATTTTACCGTACTTATTGCAGCAGGAGCCTATCTTGCAATAACCATCGTATGAGGCTTTCTTAATCTGGCTTACCGGCACGCCGTGATAGCTAAAAATGATATGGTCGTAGTCTTTTTCATCGAGGTGTTCACGGGCCCGTTCCGCATGCGCTTCAATAAACAGCTTATGGTCGTGAAATTTGCTCACAAAACGAATCTCCGGAATTACCTGCCAGGTGCGGGTAATCTCCATCACCTTGTCAATGACCGATCCGGTGGTAGCAGAAGCATACTGTGGAAAGAGAGGAATACAGATGATACTGCTTACCTTTTCGGCTTGGAACTCCTCCAGCACACTTTTGATACTAGGTTTTTGATAACGCATAGCAAGCTTCACCAGGTAGCGGTCATCTAATTCCTGCTGTAGCAGTTCTACTACGTCCTCTCCGTAGTACTTAAGAGGAGAGCCGCGGTCCTGCCAGAGTTTCCGATACTCTTTGGCAGATTTGGGAGCACGAAAAGGTGCGATGATCAAATTAACCAGGGGCCAGCGAGCAGCCGCAGGATAGTCCACCACGCGCTTGTCCATAAGAAATTCCCGTAGATAGCGTCGCACATCTCCAGTAGCGGGGCTGTCGGGCGTACCCAGATTGACGAGCAGTACGCCCACTTTATCTTGCATTTTTTCCATGAAAATGAAGGTTCTGAAAGGTTTATCCAGAAACGCCCGAAAAGAGTAGATTGTTCACTCATTTCGGGTTGAATCAGGCATGTAGTTCTAAACAGAATAGTCCGGCAATGTAATTAACGGGAATTTGGCTGATCATACCAGCCGTACGTAGCTTCCCAGCCACTTGATCTGTTTCTTGTAGTCGCTGAGTACCTGCTGTACTTTTTCGTCATGGAAGTGCCCTTCAAAGTCAATGAAGAACCAGTACTGAAAGCTGCGGCCGCGTTTAGCCGGGCGGCTCTCAATCTTGGTGAGGTTGATCTCTTCCTGGTCAAAAGCCTGCAGGAAAGATGCCAGCGCACCAGGCTCGTTGGAGTGTTCCAGCTTAGCCAGAATGGAGGTCTTATCTTTACCGCTGGGCTGGTTAACAAAGTCTTTACTGATGATAAAAAAGCGCGTCTGGTTATCACCAGAGTCTTCAATATTTTCAAACAGGATGGGAAGATGATGATCCTGGGCAGCAATGTGTGAGCAGATAGCAGCACTCCCCTCCTCCTGAAAGGCCAGTTTCGCAGCTTTAGAGGTGGAATCTACTGGCACCAGTTCTACTTCCGGATTGGTCACCACGTTATCAATAAAGTCGCGACATTGCCGGAAAGCGATGTCTTTTGAGTAGATCTTTGTGATTTGCTGGAAATGGTCGGTCTTGCTGGCAAAGGCAAAATGTATAGCCATCGGTAATTCTGCCACAATGTGTACGTCGTAGCGGGCAAGGCAGTCCGCAGTTTCGGGTACCATACCTTCCTGATTATTTTCAATAGGTACGACTCCAAAGCGCGCCATACCCGAACCGACTGTGTCAAAAATGGCGCGGATGCTGGCAATGGACATGTACTCGCTCATGCCACCAAAGCGGCTCTCGGCAGCTTGGTGCGAGAAGCTGCCGCTTGGGCCGAGGTAGGCAATGCGTTCGGGAAGCTCAAGATTACGGCTAACCGCAAAGATCTCCAGGAAGATGGCTTCTATTGCCTGTTCGTTTAGCATGCCTTTGCTGAGTCGCTTAAGGCGATCCAGTATGGCTTTTTCCCGCTCGGGGCGGTAGATGATAGCGTTGGTAGAGCGCTTCAGTTCACCCACCTGTCGTACCACCTCCATCCGCTCGTTGAGCAATTCCAGCAGGCGAGAATCTATCTGGTCAATTTTTTTTCTGAGATCGTTTAGGGTAATCTTACTCATGACTTCTTGTGCTGGGTTGAAACAGGTATGCTGATGTCGAGTTTTAATGGCTTTGTCTGTATCTGGCAAAGAAATAGAACATTTCTTTAGCAGCCCGATAACAGCTGATAAAACTAATTCTAATCTACTGTAAACCAAAAAGAAAGAATGCGACATCTTCCTTCGTTTTTTAAGCAAAAGCTGTATTTTTAGAGCGCTGACAGTTTTCGGAACTAATCAGAGGCTATCTCCATTAAACATTGTGATTGTCTAGCACTTCCCTTAATTTTAATCATTTACAACTACTACCTTTTATGCAAAGAGACGAAGAAATATTCAATCTTATTAGCCAGGAAAAAGAAAGGCAACAAAGAGGTATAGAGCTAATTGCCTCCGAGAATTTTACCTCCGAAGAGGTGATGGAAGCCATGGGCAGCGTACTGACCAACAAGTATGCGGAAGGTCTGCCCGGCAAGCGCTACTACGGAGGTTGTGAAGTGGTGGACCAGATAGAGCAAATTGCCATAGATCGGGCCAAAGAACTCTTCGGTGCTGCCTGGGCAAATGTGCAGCCCCACTCTGGAGCGCAGGCTAATGCCGCCGTAATGCTGGCCGTACTAAAGCCTGGCGATAAAATACTGGGTTTTGATCTTTCTCACGGAGGGCATTTGACCCACGGTTCTCCGGTTAATTTTTCCGGTAAGCTGTACCAGCCTTTTTTCTACGGTGTAGAGAAAGAGAGCGGACTTATCAACTGGGACAAGGTAGAGGAAACAGCTCTTCGTGAGAAGCCTAAAATGATCATTTGTGGAGCTTCTGCTTACAGCCGTGATTGGGATTACGCGCGCCTGAGGGCTATTGCCGATAAGATTGATGCATTTTTACTGGCCGACATTTCCCATCCTTCAGCACTCATTGCCCGGGGATTACTGAACGACCCACTGCCCCACTGTCATTTTGTAACCACCACTACCCACAAGACCCTGCGCGGCCCGAGGGGTGGTTTGATCATGATGGGACGAGATTTTGATAATCCGTTTGGCGTTAAGCTCAGGGGTAACATCCGCCCGATGTCAGCGCTACTCGATATGGCAGTTTTCCCCGGTATACAAGGTGGCCCGCTAGAGCATGTCATTGCTGCCAAAGCTGTCGCTTTCAGAGAAGCATTATCCGATGACTTCATGGAATATGTAGTACAGGTAGCAAAAAATGCCAAAGTAATGGCTGAAGCATTTCTGGAACGCGGTTACCATGTAATTTCGGGAGGCACAGATAACCACGAAATGCTTATTGACCTGCGTAGCAAAGATATCACTGGTAAAGTAGCTGAAAAAGTTCTGGGCAAAGCTGATATCACTGTGAACAAAAACATGGTTCCTTTTGACGATAAATCTCCCTTCGTGACTTCTGGTATTCGCACAGGCACTGCGGCAGTAACGACCCGGGGCATGGTAGAAGCTGATATGGTCACCATTGTAGAATTGATGGATGCAGTACTGAGCTATTCAAATGATGAAGACAGGATTGCGCAGGTGAAGCAGGAAATTAATGATTTGATGAAGCGTTTTCCTTTGTACAGTAGTTTAGAGCAAGTAAGTGGATAATCAAGAAAAAAATCCTGATAACCGTCTAGATCAGCAGAATGGTCTGGATGATCGAAGAGAAGATGCGCTAGGTCCATACGACTATTCGCCAGAAGCTGAGCAAATGTCTTTTCTAGACCACTTGGAAGAACTGCGCTGGCATATTATCCGTGCGGTCTCTTCCATACTAATCTTTGGTGTAGCTGCTTTCCTTATGAAAGACTTTGTGTGGGGAATTCTTATTCTAGGGCCTACCAAGGCGGAATTCTGGACATTTCAGCTGTTCTGCAAAATTAGCACGGCAGTGGGATCTGAGGCCTTCTGTTTTGACGAGATGCCCTTCATCATTCAGAGCCGTAAGATGACCGGGCAGTTTTCTATGCACATCGTGTCTTCGGCGGTAATCGGGCTCATCGCTGCCTTTCCCTACGTATTCTGGGAGATATGGCGTTTTGTAAGCCCTGGTCTGTATGAAAATGAACGTAAACTAAGCCGAGGAGCTGTATTTTTTGTGAGCTTGCTCTTCATGATCGGTGTGCTTTTTGGTTACTACGTCGTAACGCCCATCTCAGTAAACTTCTTAGGAAACTATCAAGTAGATCCTACCATTCTCAACGAGTTTGATATTACCTCCTATGTGTCTATACTGGTGACTTTAGTTCTGGCCTGTGGTCTGTTATTTCAGTTGCCGATTGTAGTCTATTTCCTGTCCAAAGCAGGTGTTATCTCACCGGCAAGTTTGGTACAGTACCGCCGCCATGCAATAGTGGTGATCCTGATCGTAGCTGCTTTCATTACTCCGCCTGATCCAATTACTCAGTTGCTGGTAACTCTACCACTGATTCTTTTGTACCAGGCGAGTATTTATATTTCACGGGTTGTCACCCGGAGAGAAGCCAGAAGAATGGCTGAAGAAGAAACCGAAGGGGCATTATAAATACAATAAAGTGTTTCGTCAGAAAATGTCTGCTCCGCCTGATGCAGATGTTCTTACTACAACCTGATTTATCAATATTTCCTGACCACTCATGGCAAAACAAAACACCATTGCACTAGGAGCTGACCACGGAGGCTTTTATCATAAAGAGGCTGTAAAAAACTTTTTGCGACAGCAGGAATACAAAGTAAAAGACTTTGGTACGGACTCTCTGGATTCAGTAGATTATCCTGATTTTGCCCACCCACTGGCAGAAGCCGTAGGTAGAGGCGACTGTCTTCAAGGTATATTGTTGTGCGGAAGCGGCATTGGCGTAGCCATCACGGCTAATAAACATCCGCAGGTGAGGGCAGCACTCTGTTGGAATGAAGAACTGGCTGCACTGGCCCGCCAGCATAACAATGCCAATGTACTCTGCCTTCCGGGCCGCTTTGTCAGTGAAGCACTGGCAATAAGCATGGTGAAGACATTCCTGGAAGCTGAATTTGAAGGGGGGCGCCACGCAAGAAGAGTCGCAAAAATTCCCTGCTAGTTTTGCTTCAGCACGTACACATCGGTACTGCCGGGCTGTAGCTGGTAAGCGCTTTCCAGCAGTGGAATACGTGACTGTAACTGGGGCATTACATTTTCCAGATCAACCACAATCTGCGGCATATCCTGACTAAAGTTATTATAAACTTCAGTAAGATTATCGAAATAATCAATCGCCAGTAACTGTTGAGAAGACAGTTGCCAGTCAAGATAAGGTGTAGCTAGCTGCGCTTTCTGGTAAATGCTGAGGTCATCTCCTAATACGAGTATCTTTTTTCCGGCAACTATCTCATCATAAGGTGTGGCCCGTACCATGAAGTTTTCTGTGGGGAAAACCTGGTATAGTGAGAACCACCCAAACAGAAATGCATATCCATTTAGGATACAAAGCAGTGCCAGCAGAAAAGTCGCTAGCTCAGCCAGTAGATACTTCCGAATGGAAAGCAGGTAATGAGTAGTGTAGAAAGCCAGTGGAGGAACCAGCGGGAGCAGGTGATAAGGTGCCAGATCATGTACGAAAAAGAGCGTACCCAGCGTAGCTACTATCTTGATAAACATGATTTGCTGTATCTTGGTCTGCTGATTGGTAAATCGCTGCTGACTTACCCTGTACAAGGAAATGAGCAGAAAAATAAGCGGAACGATACTGATATATAGCAGTTGCAGCGGTGCAGTAAATACTTTTCGCTCTACTTCTAGGTATGACAGAAAGTACTGACTCAAAAAACTATCCAGTGCGTCGTTCATAAAGTAGTAGGTGGCGGTAATAAGCAGAGGCATTGCTGTGCCATAAAGAAGCAACAGATACCTACGGAAAGATACGTTAGTAAAAAGCAGGTAGGCTACGAAGGTGGATACCAGAAAAATGATGCTGGGCAGGTAACAGAGAGCAGCCAACCCCAGGTACACACCGGTGCTCAGGATCCGATTATCACGGGAGCGGCTTTCAATCCGGTAAAAGACATTGCGCATCGCTAGTAGTATCCAGGTGAGTGAGATCAATACCGGAGATAAGAAGTAAAAGTCAAAAGAGAAACTACTGAACAGTACATATACCAGTACCGGGACAAAAGTATTTTCGTCGTATGCTTTTTTGTTGAGCAGGAAATTATTGAACAAAAGTGCCTGGTAGGTAGTCAAAACCAGGCCCAGGATAACGTACACGGCGGCACTGCGGTCAAAAACAAATTCAATCAAAGTATAAATGAGAGCTGCCAGAGGACCGGTGTCATTCCACAAACCTATGTAAAGTGCGTGTCCTTCTGAAAGCTGCTCCCCAACCAGAATCCAGTTAAGTTCGGGTAGGCTCAGAGGTGCATCATATAACAGGTATGGGAGCCTGATGAGTATCAGCAGTACAAAAGCACCTATAATTCTATAAGGGTCGTTTACTCTGAAGAAAGTAAGCAAAGGATAAAAAATTTAGGCCAGTAGAAGGCATGAAGGCGATGCTCTGCAAAAAAAGTAATAGACTTTGGTATTAGCAATGATGTGTACTAAGTTTATAAATTTAGCAATTATCAGATGATTTTCGGACGAAACTTGGCAATGATATGAAAGAAAGTAAAAGGCAGAAGCAGTTTTCAGGGCTGATACAGAAGGATTTGAGCGATATTTTCCAGCGCAGTGCTGCTTTACTGTTAGGTACGCGCACTTTCGTTACTGTTACCGACGTTAAAATGAGTGCTGACCTGAGCGTAGCTAAAGTATATCTGAGCTTTATGTTGAGTGACAAACAGCAGGAAATGCTGGATCTGATTAACCTAAAGAAGGGCGAAGTACGTCGGCAATTGGGCAACCGCATCGGTAAGCAAGTAAGAATTGTGCCGGGGTTGATTTTCTACTTGGACGACAGTGCCGATCACGCTGCCCGTATCGATGAAATTTTGTCCAACCTGGATATTCCCCCTGAAGAGGATAAAGGCTCTGATGAAGACTGATCAATTGTTTAACCAAGAGTATAGCAGAAACTATTGAACCTGTCATTGCTGATTGCGCGGCGTTATTTCCGCTCAAAGAATAAGAAAAACTTCATACAGGTTATTTCTAACATCTCCATGATCGGAGTGGCTATCGGTACCATGGCGTTGGTAGTGGTACTCTCTGTATTTAATGGTCTGGAAGATTTAATTCGGACTTCGTACAATACCTTTGATCCCGAGATTAAGATTGTTCCTCACAGCGGGAAGACTTTTGAGGTCGGTGACTCGCTGCGTCAGTTGATAGAAAATGTAGAAGGCGTGTCTTTGGTCACAGAGGTTATTGAAGACAACGCCCTGGTTCGCTACCAGGATGCTCAGATGGTAGTGAAGCTCAAGGGAGTCAGTGATAACTTTACTGAGCAGGATCGTCTGAATAAGGCCATGGTGCATGGCGAACTGGTGCTTAAAAAAGATGAGCGAAACTTTGCCATTCTGGGCCGGGGTGTGCAGTACACGCTGTCAGTATCCCCCTCCAATGACTTTTATGCATTGCAGGTATTCAGTCCCAAGCGGCAGGTCTCTTCCGGCTTCAATCCTGACCCTATGACGCGCTACTTTACACGCCGCAATATTATGCCCGGCGGTGTATTTGCCATTGAGAAGCAGTTTGATGCCAACTATGTCATTGTACCCCTGGATTTCGCCGAGGACCTCTTTGATTACACAGGAGTGCGTACAGCGCTAGAAATTAAAACGAATGCGGCAGCTAACGTCAACAGCATACAGGACCGGCTACAGGAAGTGCTGGGCAACCGCCTGGAAGTGCTGAATAGTGACCAGCAACATGCCAGTCTGCTCAGAGCTATCAAAGTGGAAAAGCTCTTTGTCTACCTTACCTTTTCCTTTATCCTGGCTGTTGCCTCATTCAATATCTTCTTTTCACTCTCCATGCTGGCCATTGATAAGAAGAAAGATATCGCTATGCTGCTTGCTATGGGGGCTACCAAACAAACGGTAAGGCGACTGTTCATCTACGAGGGAAGTATCATCGCCTTTCTGGGAGCAATTAGTGGCCTGCTACTCGGCCTGCTTATTTGCTGGCTGCAGCAGACTTTTGGGCTAGTTTCAATGGGTATGCAGACGGCCATTATAGACGCCTATCCAGTCAAGATGCAGTTCACTGACTTTTTCTATACTGCCCTGGCTATTTCGGTCATTACATTTTTAGCTTCATATCGTCCCGCCAGCATTGCTGCTAAGACAGAAATTAAAGATTTTTTGTAAATTAGTTAGCTTAGTAATAGTGCATCAGTACTTTTACTAATTGTTTGCTATTAACCTGGCCACTTTTTTATGAAAGTATCCACCGAACGACCCTTCAAAATCATTTATTCCCTGTATCTACATGAGTATCTCGGCTACTTATTCGAGTCTTTTGCTGTGCAGCTCGACGAGCATGGACAGTTTACTTTTGAACATCAGAATATATCCTCCCAGAACGCCGAGGAGTTTGCCAGCGAACTAACGAAAGAAGATTATGAACTAATCCAGCTTATGGACGTGATGCAACAGAAAGCTGTGATCAACCGCTTTCACAAGAAGAAAATCAAGACTTCAGAGTTTTTCTATAAGGTATACGAGAGCAACAGCGAACGGAACCAGCAGTTGCGACAGGAGATAGATGCGTACCTGGAAGATCTGCGTGCACGTGTCTTGCCTCTGCTAAAAGGAAAGCGACTCTTTGAGATGAGCAATGACGGAGAACCTGTCGGAAAGGAAATAGAGGTACTGAAGGAAAAAGCGACCGTACTTTTTCACTTTCGACGTAACGAGGACAATACGCACTACTTTCCAACAATCAAGCATGCGGGCAGTAAGGTAGACTTCCGGTACAAGAATGCCTACATCATTTGTAAAGAACCTGCCTGGATGGTGCTGGACAATAAGCTGTATAGCTTTGCCAAAAATGTGGATGGAAACAAGCTCTATCCTTTCTTGAATAAGAAGTTCATCATGATTCCCCGTAAGGTGGAAGACTCCTACTACCGGAAGTTTGTAGCACCGCTGGTAGCCTCTTACGATGTGTACGCCAAAGGCTTTGATATCAAGACAGAGCGGCACGAACTGGTTCCTCAGCTTAACTTTTACGAGGTCAACCATCGACAGCCGGAACTAGTGGGTCAGGGCAAGAGAGAGAGAGAACTCGACAAGCAGGAAGCTCCCGACGTGTGCTTTGAAATTAATTTCCGCTACGGCAATCATCAATTCAAACCCTCACAACATGAAAAAGTGAGCGTGATTGTGGATAAAAAGCAGGATGACTATGTCTTTCGCCGTATCGTACGTGACCGGCATAAAGAGGAGAAGATTGTGTCTTTGCTGAAAGAATATGCCATTGACCTAAAGGCGTCCAGGACAGTTTTAGAGAAAAGTGCCGCTTTTGAGTGGATCAACCGTTACAAAGGTACGCTGGAAGAAGTGGGTATAGAACTGCAGCAGAAAAATGAGCAAGAGAAAAAGTACTTCCTAGGAAAATCTACCATAGATATAGAAGTACGTGAAAACATTGACTGGTTTGATATCCATGCCAAAGTCAAGTTCGGCCCCTACGAAATTCCCTTTCAGAAGATCAGAAAGCTTATCCTGGCCAGGCAGCGTGAACTTAGACTGCCCAACGGAGAGGTAGCGGTAATTCCTGAAGTCTGGTTTACTGAGTACTCAGAACTTTTTGCTTTTAGTGAAGAGGATGCCGATGCCAAAGACGGAGGGGTGCATCTTAAGAAATATCACCTGGCACTGGTGCAGGACCTGCATAACGACCAGTTGGCGAAAGTAACGATGGATCGTAAGCTGGAACGCCTGCGCGAATTTAGTGATATCAAGGATTACGAACTTCCCGTACATTTTGCCGGTAAACTACGCCCTTATCAGAAAGCGGGCTATAATTGGATGAGTTTTTTAAACAGCTATCACTTTGGTGGCTGCCTGGCGGATGATATGGGGCTGGGCAAAACTGTACAAACACTAGCACTGCTACAGAAGCAGAAAGAACAGGAGAAAGTTGGACAGACCCGTCCTAAAACTTCGTTGCTAGTAATGCCTACTTCGCTAATCTATAACTGGGAGATGGAAGCGGCAAAATTTACACCTTCCCTCAAAGTATTTACCTATACAGGTACCACACGCAACAAAAATGTAGATCAGTTTCAGGACTATGACCTAGTGCTTACATCCTATGGCATTGTGCGCCTAGATGTAGACATTTTAAAAGACTACTACTTCAATTACGTGATACTAGATGAGTCGCAGGCTATCAAAAATCCCGATTCTAACATTGCCAAAGCAGTACAGGACCTGAACTCCAAGTTTAGGCTTATCCTGACCGGAACGCCCTTGGAAAACAGTACGCTGGACCTGTGGTCACAAATGAACTTTATCAATCCCGGCCTGCTGGGAGGGCAGTCTTTCTTCAAAAATGAGTTTGTCCAGCCTATTGAAAAAAAGGGGGATATCGGCAAAACTGAAAAGCTGTATACCATCATCAAGCCGTTTATCCTGCGGCGGCAGAAATGGCAGGTAGCTAAAGAGTTACCTGAGAAGATTGAAAACGTGCAGTACTGCGGTATGACAGAAGAACAGGAGGCCTTCTACGAAGAGGCTAAATCCTTCTACCGCAACGAGATTATGAATCTGATTGAGAACAAGGGCATCAATAAGTCTCAGATGCTGCTCCTGCAGGGGCTTACCAGACTACGGCAAATCGCCAACCATCCTCGCATGGTAGACGATCAGTACAAAGCAAGCTCCGGCAAACTGGAAGACGCCATGCATATGCTGTTGAACGCGATCAGTGAGGGACATAAGATTCTTGTATTCAGTCAGTTTGTGAAGTACCTATCGCTCTTAGGTAAAGAACTGGAACAGGCCAAGGTACCGTATGCTTACCTGGATGGTAGTACCAAAGACCGGAAAGAGCAGGTAGAGAGCTTTCAAAATGATGATTCACTACGCTTGTTCCTCATTTCGCTGCGTGCCGGCGGTGTTGGCCTGAATCTGACCAAAGCGGATTATGTGTTCATCCTGGATCCCTGGTGGAACCCTGCCATTGAGCAGCAGGCCATAGACCGGGCACACCGTATCGGGCAGGAAAATAAAGTTTTTACCTACAAATTCATCACCCGTAATACGGTAGAAGAGAAGATCCTGAAACTTCAGGCTAATAAACTCAAACTGGCTACTGAACTTATCTCTACAGAAGAAAGCTTTGTAAAAAAGCTAACCCAGGAAGACATCAGCGCAATACTGGAATAGCATGTTGCAATCTTCGTATACTCCCGATCTGCTGGAAGCGGGCTGCGACGAGGCGGGACGTGGTTGCCTGGCCGGGCCAGTGGTGGCAGCGGCTGTCATTCTACCCAAAAATTTTTCTCATCCCCTGCTTACAGATTCTAAGCTATTAAGTCTGGAGCAGCGAAATCATCTCAAGGAAGAAATCAAAGCAGTGGCATTGTCTTACGCTATCGCGGAGGTGGATAACCAGAAGATTGACGAGATTAATATCCTGAATGCCTCATTTCTGGCCATGCACCGGGCAGTCGAGCGGCTCAGCCAAAAACCGGCATTATTGCTCATTGACGGCAACCGCTTCAATCCTTACCCTTTTGTGCCGCATCAGTGTATTGTAAAAGGTGATAGCAAGTATTTTTCTATTGCTGCGGCATCAGTGCTTGCTAAGACACACCGTGACGAACTGATGAGGAGGCTAGCAGAAAAGTATCCGCATTACGGCTGGCATACCAATGTTGGTTACCCTACCGTAGCGCATCGGGCGGCTATCATCAAGTACGGACCGACCGACTGGCACCGCCGCTCCTTTAGGTTGACCATGCGGGATGGATGATCAGGATTTCATAGTAAGTCGCAGTAAATTTGGACTTGCTATTGATTTCAGCGTTCTTTCTCTTTCATGCAAAAGCCTATTTTTCTCGTAAATTGCGAGCCTTTTGTGAAACCAATAATTCAGGAGATATGAAAAAGACAGCACTATACGATAAGCACGTGGCACTTGGTGCTAAGATAGTACCTTTTGCCGGTTATGAAATGCCACTTCGCTACAGTTCAGACATTGAGGAACACATGACAGTGCGCGAAGGTGTGGGCGTGTTTGATGTATCTCATATGGGTGAGTTTTTTCTGCGGGGCCCTAAGGCTTTTAGCCTGGTGCAGCGTGTTACCAGCAACGACGCTACCAAACTTTACGATGGTAAGGCTATGTACGGCTATTTACCTAATGAAACCGGCGGCGTTGTAGATGACCTGATTGTATATCGTATTGGCGAAGAAGAGTACATGCTGGTGGTAAATGCTGCCAATATCGAGAAAGATTGGGACTGGATCAGCAAATACAATACAGAGGGTGCGGAGATGGAGAATGCTTCTGATAATATCTCGCTATTTGCTGTGCAAGGCCCTAAGGCTACAGAAGTGCTGAAAAAGATCACCGATGCGGACCTGGACAGTATGAAGTTTTACACCTTTCAAAAGGGAAAAGTAGGTGAAGTGGAGAACGTTATCATTTCAGCTACGGGCTATACCGGGGCTGGAGGATTTGAGCTGTACGTAGACAATGCAGACGCCCAAAAACTATGGGATGCACTTTTTACTGCTGGCACCGAGGCAGGTATCAAACCCATTGGGCTGGCTGCTCGTGATACACTCCGCCTGGAGATGGGCTACTGCCTCTACGGTAACGATATTGATGATACTACCTGTCCCGTAGAAGCTGGCCTGGGTTGGGTGACTAAGTTTAGCAAAGTATTTACCAATTCGGAGGCCCTGCAGCAAAAAAAAGAAAGCGGAGGGAAGCAAAAACTAGTTAGCCTGCTGATGGTAGATAAAGGGATTCCCCGAAAAGACTACGAGATATTTAATGCTCATGATGAGATCATTGGACGGGTGACTTCTGGCACTCAGTCACCAGTACTGAAACGTGGTATCGGGATGGGATATGTGGCCAAAGATTATTCAAAAACAGACAGTGAGGTATTCATTGGTGTTCGTAAGCGTCGTCTGAAAGCCCAGGTTGTCAAGCCTCCTTTCATAAAATAGTGTTACAGTGTTATGGCTTATTAGCTATAATATTGTAACACCCAGAACCATAGCACCCCAAACTATGAAGAGCATAGATGTTTGCCTTTCTCCGGATCTGATACACCTCTACGATGTACAGGAAAAAAAAGTGGTGGTAGTGGTAGATATTCTCCGTGCAACTTCCTGCATGACAACAGCGTTGGCTCATGGTGTCAGTAGTATACGACCGGTGGCAGAATTGGAAGAAAGTCGCGCGTTGAGTGAGCAAGGCTACCTGATAGCGGCGGAGCGAGGAGGTGAAAAGGTAAAAGGATTTGATCTTGGTAACTCGCCCTTTGAGTATATGGAAGATGGCCTCCGGGGAAGAAAGATCAGTGTTACTACTACAAACGGCACCCGGGCTATCGGCCTTTCCATGGGGGCAGAAAAGCTGCTGATTGGTTCCTTTCTGAATCTAAAGGCGGTGGCTAATCTACTCAATAAGCAGGAAAATGATGTATTGATTGTCTGTGCAGGCTGGAAGGGTCACGTGAATCTGGAAGATACCCTCTTCGCCGGAGCTCTGGCAGAACAACTCACTGCAAAATTTACCTGTATCTGCGATAGTACACTTGCTGCCATTGCGCTGTATCATCATGCCCAAAGTAATATGCTGGCTTTCCTGCAAAATTCTTCACATGTACAACGACTAAAAGGTCTGGGCATAGAAAAAGACGTTGCTTTCTGCCTGCAGCAGGATATCTACGATGTGGTACCAATACTCAAGGATAATGAGCTGGTACTTTAGTTCTGTTCGTTTTTAGTGTAATACTTTATCTTTTAGGGTAAATACTCTAATACCATTGCACAAAGAACTCTAACCCCAAATGCCTTGACACAAAAACCCTACTCCATATCTTCCATCGTTCTCCAGACTAATTCCATTTCGTATCCCTTCCCCATCAGGTAGCGGGCGGTTTTATTTTTACGCTGGTAGATATCCTCCTTCTCCAAAGACTTCCACTTGCGTACACACAAATCATGAAGTTGTTGCAGGTAGTCGGCCTCCTTGATTTCCTTCAATCCTTTGCGGATGCAGTAGGGTGAGAGTCCTTTCTGTTTTAACTCCCTCTTTATTTTGATACGTCCCCATTTATTGTGGCTAAACTTCCCCCGGCAGAAAGCTTGGGCGTAACGTTCCTCATTGATAAAGTTATCAGCTATCAGTTCGGTAAGTACTTCCTCGACTGTGTCACCGGAGAGTCCATACTGGTATAATTTGTCTCTCACCTGCTGCTGGGTACGCTCCTGGTAGGCACAGTATTTGGCAGCTTTGACCTTGGCCTGCTGACGCAGATTGGTAATCGTCATCTTCCTTGGTATTTTTTCTTCAAACCATAAACCTAATAGCTATTCCGAGGGTTCATTGATTTTTATGGCACAATCCGTACTCAAAAAACCTGAAAACAATAAAAGAGCCCTGGCACTGCTTTTTACTGCCAACGGTATCTCGGGCTTCGCTCAGGGGCTTACCATGCTTTCGGTACCCTGGTATTTTGCTCAGCAGAGCATGTCGTCACAGTTTAACCTGATGTACGGTATGGTTACCTTTATGACGATCTTCTGGGGCCTCTGGGCAGGTACGGCAGTAGATCGCTTCAATCGTAAGCATATCTTTCTGCTCAACAATACCATAGAGGGGACTGTCGTACTGATGGTGGCTAGCTACGGACTAAGTCAGACCGGTTTATTACCGGTTCCACTGATCATGTTGGTGTTTGCAGTAACGATCTTTGGCTTCTACATACACTATCCAAATCTCTACGCTTTTACTCAGGAAATCACGGCTGAAGGAGACTATACCCGCGTGAACTCCTACATCGAGATTGTAGGGCAGTCTACTAACGTGATGGCCGGAGCTTTGGCAGCACTACTGCTGGAAGGCATCAACTGGCAAACAGAGTGGATATTTATGGGCCAAAGTCTGAGCCTGGATCTGCAACTGGAAGCCTGGACGCTACCGGAAATCTTCATGCTGGATGGCGTTACCTACATCATTTCTATCGGACTCATATCACTGATCCGCTATGCTCCATTGGAAGAGCGGGAGATCGAGACAGGACTCCTGATGAAACGACTTAAAACAGGCTTTCAATTTCTCAAGGATCATCCGATGATACTGGTCTTTGGTATTTGCTCCTATAACATTTTTGTGGTAATGCTGGTAAAACTGCACGCCCTGATGCCACTGTATATTACCAATCACCTGCAGGAAGGAGGAGATATTTTTGGAGCTATGGAGGTGCTCTATGCGTTAGGGGCGTTAAGTGCCGGGCTATTCATCGGGAATCTTTTTCAGCGGTTTACTACAGTAAATGCCATCATTATTTTACTGATTATGGCGACCATGGCACTCAGCTTAAGCGCGATGACTAATTCGGTAGGTCTCTTTTTGATAGTCGGCCTGATGATTGGCTTCGCCAATGCCGGCTCAAGGGTACTTCGTTTGAGTTATCTTTTCAAACATGTACCCAACCGCGTGATAGGACGGGTGAATAGCATCTTCAGTATTATTAATGTGATGCTTCGTGTATTTTTTCTTTCCATTTTCTCAGCCCAGTTTTTTGGGCAAGATTCCAACATCGTCTTCGCTTATGGAATCATGGCGGTATTTACTGCGTTATCAGCCGTAATACTAATGGCCTACTACCGACGTATCGTTTACGTGTAACTTTGGCGTAGAAAATGCGATATAGGTGGCTTCTACCCAGGAATTCTGGCCTGAATTTTTCTTGATGAATACTTTGCAATAAGCGCCTGTTTAAAAAACAAGATTTTTTAAACTAATAAGCTTTTTAACAGTTTTTTTTTTACATTTAATTTACTGAATTTCAATGAGGAGAGTAGTATGATAGACATGTTACTTTGTGGAACGGCTTACGTTATCATGGTATACTTCATGGTTGTGCTCATGAAGAAACGAAACTTTCGTTTTCGTGATGACGATGATGATGATGATGATGGAGGGATATCTGTCACCCCTACTCCCGACTTGGATCTACCTCCGGGTGTAACTCTTCCTGATGATAGTGGTCCCCGCCACCACAAGAAATTAGAAGAACCTGAAGAGGTTTTCGCCTAAATTTGCCTTCTCTTTCTTTAGCTAGCTATCTCACCGATATTATATTATTGCTACGAAACAGCTACATGGCAACTTTATATTTGTTGCAAGCGTTATTTTGATCTCGGGCTTTTATGTCTGCAAGCTGCTTTAGTGCGACTTGGTATCGTAAATTAGTGCAACCATGAGATCAATCAAATATACAATACTTACTGTTCTTTCTTTTTTCCTGGGGATTTTTGCACTCCACGCCCAAATCTTAAAACCTGCTACATGGACGGTTAAAACTGCCAGGCAATCTGTGGAAGCGGGTGAGGAACTGGACATCATATTCCATGTGGACATAAAAGAAGATTGGTATCTCTACTCTAGTGACTTCGATCCTGATCTGGGGCCGATGGTTACGGAAATTAATTTTGAACCCATTGAAGGCTATGAACTGGTGGGTGAACTACAACCCATTGGTGCTAAAGAAAAATACGACGAACTCTGGGAAGGAACGTACACGTACTTCACAAGAAAGGCAGAATTTCGTCAAACCATCAAAATAACAGACGCTTCTCTGCAAAAGGTCAGCGGCAGCTATGGATACCAGGTTTGTACTGACGTCACAGGGCAGTGTATTCCTTTTGACGATGAGTTCAGCGTCATAGTCAGGGTACAGAGCGAGACGGAAGCTTCTGTTTCGCCAACTAAACCAACTGAAGGGCAGTCTGCGGAAAGTACAGTGCGTCAAGCCCCTACCTCCACTGAGGATAAAACACCCGAAGTTCAAGCCGAGCCTTCTCAAGAAATCTCTTCTGTTGATGATCCGCAAATAACGGAGGAGACTGGAGATGACATTGAGCAACCTGTGAACACGACATCGGCTAATGTCAATATTCGCGAATCCAACACCCCTTACACGCTTTTGACTTTCTTTCTGGTAGCTTTTCTGGCTGGTCTGGCCGCCCTGCTGACGCCTTGCGTTTTCCCTATGGTTCCGATGACAGTTTCCTTCTTTGCAAGCGGTAGCAACAAAAAGGGTCAAGCAATGTCTAAAGCTGTTATTTACGGCATTTCTATTATTGCCATTTACACCCTCATAGGTACGCTCATCTCAGTCATTTTCGGGCCCTCATTTGCCAACTGGCTCAGTACGCACTGGTTACCGAATCTTTTTTTCTTTGCGGTTTTTGTAGTCTTTGCCCTGTCATTTTTTGGGCTGTTTGAAATCACCTTACCTAGCGCTATAGTCAATAAAGCAGACCGGGAAGCAGACAAAGGTGGATTCTACGGTATCTTCTTCATGGCTTTTACGCTGGTGCTGGTTTCTTTCTCTTGTACCGGTCCTATTGTAGGCAGTATTCTGGTAGAGTCCGCAGGTGGACAGTTTGTAAAACCGATTCTTGGTATGTTTGGGTTTTCACTGGCCTTCGCAGTTCCTTTTGGGCTGTTTGCCGCTTTCCCCGAGTGGCTTAAAAGTCTCCCTAAGTCAGGAGGTTGGCTGAATTCGGTGAAGGTAGTACTGGGTTTTTTAGAACTGGCGTTAGCGCTAAAATTTCTAAGTATAGCCGACCAGGTGTATCACTGGAATATCCTGGATAGAGAGGTCTACCTGGCACTATGGATTGTTATTTTTACCCTGATGGGCTTTTACCTGCTAGGCAAATTAAGGCTGCCCCACGATAGCCAACTGGAGTCAATAAGCGTACCTCGCCTGATGCTGGCCATCGTTACTTTTTCATTCGTAGTTTACCTGGTGCCCGGTATGTTTGGTGCTCCGCTCAAAGCCCTGGCGGGTTACTTACCCCCCATGCATACGCATGACTTTAATATGCCTTATCTGACTACACAGCAAATGGGTTCATCTGCCGGCGTGGTATTGGCAGACAATGAGAATGAGCAGTGCAAGCCTCCCAGATATGCCGATATGCTCCATTTTCCTCATGGTATTCAGGGCTACTTCGACTATGAGCAAGCATTAGCGTGTGCACAAACGCAAAACAAACCTCTCTTTATTGATTTTACTGGACATGGCTGTGTCAACTGCCGAGAGATGGAGGCACGGGTTTGGTCTGATCCTGAGGTGCTGAGACGCCTGAAAGAGGATTATGTTGTAGTTGCTTTGTATGTAGATGAGAAGACTGAACTGCCTGAATCAGCGTGGTATACTTCTGACTACGATGACAAAGTAAAGAAAACCATAGGAAAGCAGAACGCTGACTTCCAGATCACCCGTTTCAACAATAATGCGCAGCCCTACTATGTACTGCTCAACAACAAAGGGCAATTATTAAAAGAACCCAAAGCTTACGATCTGAGCATTCAAAATTTTGTAGAATTTTTGGACGAAGGGAAAGAACACTTCGCCCGGGGAAAAACAGTTGAAGACCCTGCTCTTGCCAAGAACTAACTAATTGAGATACGCTTTAGCTTCTGCTTTGACATTGGGGTAACGCGCCTGTGAAAGGGCGTCCATATACAAAGAACGGGCTGCATCGTAATCCTGTTGATGATTGGCAATTCTTGCCAGACCAGCGTATGCGTGACTACGAAAATGGTGGGCTTCATCTGAAGTTAGTCCTTCGCCAGATTTGATAGCAGCCTTGTATAATCGCTTGGCCCTCTGCCACTGTTGCTCTCTCTTTTCCAGCAGAGTTGCTTCGTACAGCAAACCCACCATCTCAAAATATGCTTTTGAGTTAGCCTTAAGCTTTTTAACGTATGCATCCAGTCCTACAAGACGATTCGTGGCGACAGAGGCTTCCAGGTAAGCGGTCACAAATAATGGATTGTTAGGATAACTTTGCACCATTTGCCGGGCATAAGGGTATGCTTTGTAGGGTTGATTTTCATAGTGCAGGTAAATGTGTGTAAGATAACTGGCTGCTTCAGGACGCATAAAAACAGAGTTGCGATACGCATAGTCCATTTGCTGTAGTCCCTTCTCTATGCTGCCGTCCCGAAAAAACCAGGTGAATGTTTTGTACACCGGACGTAATTCCGGGTACTTAATTCTGTAGTAATTATACAGTCCGGTAGTAAAGAAAAACTCATCGTATTTATCTTTGAGGTCAAAGCCTAATTGCAGGAAATCGTAGGCATCTTTGGCGTAGCCAACAGCTGTAAAAGTATTTCCTGCGTCGTTCTCGTACATGGCCAGTAATCCCAGCGAAGTAAGTGCAAAGAAATTAGCTAACGGTTCGTCCTCATCTTTTTCTAATATCACTTCGGCTTTTTCCACGACATCCTCCAGGTAGCTGCGCATTTCCTCAAACTCCGGGCTGTTAACCTCAACAGGATAGTAAGCGGAACGAAGCGAAAGAGCCTTTAGCATGGGATATACTGGGTGATCGGGCTTCATCTGTCTGACTTGCTCAGCTATGCGGTTGAACTTGTCCAAATCAGCATTGTACACATAGTCTACTGCTTCTTCCAGCAGGGCAGCTAAGCGGGGCTCGCTTTCAAAGCCCGACTGAGCAGGCGCTGGAAAAGTGCCTAGCAGAGAAAAAGTAATTAACAGAAAATATCTATACATTCATGATTTCAGTTTAAAAACACAAAACGGTAACGTAGCGTGGTACTTTATGTTGGCAAACGATTAATCGTTTAAACAATAGCTTTGTATGCAGAAGTTGCATTTTGTCTGTAAACCAAACCCTGACTATTATCCCTTTCTGGGAGAAAGTTATCTGTACAATAGCGCAGCTTATTTACAGCTGAAAGCAGCAAAGTTTGGTCTTCCATTGACTTACTACGCGCTGGATGGCAACGTAGCCGTAGCCCGTATTCATTTTTTTCTACAAAAGAAGAGCGATGGTAGCCTGCAGGCGGTGAGTCTTCCGGAAAGCCCCTTCGGTTCGCTGGAGTATGGTGATATTTCGAGCCATGAAATACAGCATCTGGTCGCTTACGCAAACGAAAACTTGTGGAGCAAGGGGGTGGGTAAGATTATAATCAAGGATTGTATAGAGGTTTACCGGAGCGGAGGTAACTTTGCTTGTGAAGCTATTTTTCTGGGAGCGGGCTATCAGAAAAAAGACAGCTTTGTAAACCACCATATACCGGTAGATCATATTACTTTTGAAGATAAGATGCAGCGAATGGAACAAAAAAGGCTAAGAAAATGCAAAAGAGCGATGTTTCATTTTCAGCAGGAGCCAATGGATAAATTAGCGGAGTGTTATCATTTTTTGAAAAGGTGTCGCCGGGAGAAAGGATGGGAGCTTTCTCTGTCGCTCGCGGACCTAGAGCAGCAACTAAGCCAACTGCCTGATATTTTCTGCCTTTTTTCTGTTTTTCATGCTGATGAGCGTACAGCAGCAGCACTTTGTACAAAGGTTAATAGTGGTATTTTGTACGATTTTTACCACGACTCACTGGCAGCTTACAAAAGCTACAGCCCGGTTACGCTACTGCTGGAGGGAGTGTACCACTACTGCCAGCAGGCCGGGATACGTCTGCTGGATATGGGAACTTCTCCCAGCAGGAGTTTGCAGGCTTTTAAGGAACATTGTGGTGGGATGTTATCGTTTAAGCATACCTATCAGATTATACGAAGATGATGCAACTTGCTGCCCGTCCGACGGTATCCATCATCTGCCTCTGTTATAACCACGGAAAGTTTGTGAGAGAAACGCTATTCTCTGTCTGGAGTCAAACTTATCGGAATATTGAAGTGATCATTGTGGATGATGCCAGCCAGGATGAGAGCATAAAAACAATACGGCAGTTTTTGCAAGAAAACCCGGCTAATTTTCCGGTAAAAACCCTGTTTCTGGATCAGAATGTCGGTAACTGTACTGCCTTTAACAGGGGCTGGTGTTTTGCGAGGGGGAAGTACATCATAGATCTGGCAACGGATGATATCATACTTCCGGATAGAGTTGAAAAACAAGTCGTATACTTTGAAAAACTGCCGGAAGAATACGGAGTTATTTTCACCGAGGCGCAGTATATAGACGAGCAAGGCAATCCATTGCATTTTCATTTTGGAGAGCAGTATAGCCATATTCGGCCCATTCCTGAAGGCGATGTGTACCAGGATGTACTATCCCGATATTTTATCTCCTCCCCTACCATGATGATCCGTAACCAGGTACTAAAACGGCTGAATGGCTACGACGAAAATCTGGCTTACGAAGACTTTGATTTTTGGGTAAGATCTGCCCGACATTACAAATATGCTTATCTGGATGCTTGCACTACTTTGGTGAGGGAAGTTAGGTATTCTATGTCGCGACAGCTTTACCACAAATCAGACCGACAACTGTTTAGTACTTACCTGGTGTGTAAAAAAGCATCCAGGTTGATAAATACACGTGATGAAAAGAAAGCACTGAATCAGAGGGCACAGTACGAAGCGCGACATGCAGTATTTGCAGGTAAGTTTCGTGAAGCGTCTCGGTTTCTGGAATTACTGCATGATTTGAAAATACGCACCTTTACCACTATTTTCTTAAAAATTATGACTTATCTTCAGCTAGATCTTTCTGCTTTCCACAGGTGGTATCTGAACAGGAGGTACGGGAAGTAAAGACCACTTCTTGACAAACTCCTAAAAGAAGGGACGTAGTTATGAACACAACTGGTATATGGTATTTTGAGGATAAAAATTTTTCCAACTTCTTTTGTATACGTAAAGTACAGGAGATGGAGCACGAACTCATCCAGAAAGAAAAAGAGTTTGACAAAGGTTCGTATATCTATTTTGTGGGTGATCCTTCTGACTATGTGTACCTGGTAAAGCAGGGTAGAGTTAAGATCAGTAGTTATGCTGATGACGGTAAAGAGATTGTGAAAACCATTCTCAATGCTGGTGAGATATTTGGTGAGTTGGCGATTACCGGGGAGGATAAGCGCAAAGATTTTGCCCAGGTGCTAGATGCCCGCACTATTATTTGTCCGCTTAGCATCCGGGATATGCGAAATCTGATGGAAGATGATCAAGAAGTAAGCTTTAAAATATTCAAGCTGATTGGTTTTCGGATGAGAAAACTGGAGCGCAGGTTGGAATTACTCATCTCTAAAGATGCACGTACGCGTGTGGTAGAATTTATAAAAGATATGGCCCAGGAAAGGGGCGAAAAAGTAGGCCTTGAAGTTATGATAAAAAGCCACCTGAAACACCAGGATATTGCCAGCCTGACCGGTACTTCCCGTCAGACAGTAACAACTATCATGAACGACCTAAAAGAGAAGAATCTCATTAGCTTTGACCGCCGTAGGATTCTGATTCGAGACCTAGAGCAGCTACGCTAGCGCTCACTTACTGCTGGTCAGTTGTCATTTCTGATATTGCGCACTATGCAGCGCGCTTATTTTTTGAACTAAAAAACTACTTCATGGAAATTTTTGAAAATGCTGATACACAACTGTGGTTATTGCTGGATGTCTTTATTGCTTGTCTTCTTTCTGGTGCCATAGGGTATGAGCGTGAAATTCGGGATAAACCAGCCGGGCTTCGTACACATATGATTGTAGGAGGCGCCTCTGCCTTGCTGGTCGGGTTGGCGAATGTTTCCGTATCTGTCAATTTATCAAAGTACCAAGAAGTACTGGATGTAGATCCTATCCGTATTATCCAAGCAATCATTATAGGAATCAGTTTCATCGGTGCGGGAACTATACTCAAAGGCCGTGGTGATAAAAATATCTCGTACCTGACTACCTCAGCCACAATTCTATTTTCTTCAAGCCTTGGTATTTGTGTGGCGTTACAACAGTACATACTGGCGGTAGGAGTTACCATTATGGTTGTACTCATCAACAATGTCTTCAGAAACCTTAAGCCCTGATGGTTACCAGCACCATCGGGAATAGGATATTGCTGCAGGAATACACACTTTCCAGCAGGTGGAAAGCACACTTTGTAAACCAAACAGGGACTTCGCTGAAGTAGGTTTACAGTTGCAGTATGATAAAAAAACCCGGTCAGTATAACTGCCGGGTTCAGGAAAGATTTTCGTATTAGCTATGAGAGGTCAATTTGCTCTCCCGCTTTATTATGGAAGTGATAGTCTACCAGCCCCAGAGATGAATCTACTTCCAGCCGTATCCAACGCTTATACTTAAAAAACCACTTGATACGTCTGGAAATCAATCCCTTGGTAAAAAAGGCGTGCACGAAGGGATGCAGGGCGATGGTCAGATGCTTTTCGTTTTGTTTCAGGAGTACGTGCTCCAAGTTCTGCTCAACCTGATCAGATACCAGTAAGGTAGGTGCTACTTTCCCGGTACCTCCGCAGGTAGGGCAGATTTCTTTGGTAATGATGTTAAGCTCAGGACGCACCCGTTGACGGGTAATCTGCATCAGCCCAAACTTGGTAAGAGGGAGTATGGTATTTTTTGCCCGGTCACGTTTCATCTCTTCCTTCATTTTGCCATACACAGCCTTTTTGTTTTCAGCTTTGCGCATGTCTATGAAGTCAATGACGATGATACCCCCCATATCACGCAAACGTAGCTGTCGCGCTATTTCTGAGACAGCCTGAAGATTAACATTGAGCGCAGTTGTCTCTTGATCTTTCTCCGAGTTAGACTTATTACCGCTGTTGACATCAATTACGTGCAGTGCTTCAGTGTGCTCAATGATTAAATAGCCACCACCAGGAATACTGACTGACTGACCAAACAGAGACTTGAGTTGCCTTTCTATACCAAAGCTTTCAAAGAGCTTGGCCTTGCCGTTATGATGTTTCACAATTCTCTCCTTTTCAGGAGCGATGCGTTTGATATAGCCCCTTACCTCCTCGTAGATTTCCGGGTCATCGGTGATAATACTGTCAAAAGTCTCATTGAGTACATCTCTAAGCAGAGATGAAGCACGGCTCATTTCGCCGATGATTTTGTCTTTCGGCTTAGCGTTTCGCAGTTTTTTCACACCTTCTTCCCAGGTGCTGAGCAAGTTTCGCAGGTCTCTATCCAGTTCCGCTACTTCTTTACCCTCTGCAACCGTACGGATAATGATTCCAAAGCCTTCCGGCTTGATGGAAGATATCAGGCGCATAAGCCTTTTTCTTTCGTTTTTGCTGGTTATCTTCTTTGAGATATTAACCACGCTAGAAAAAGGCACTAGTATAAGATATCTTCCGGCGATAGACAACTCACAGGATAATCGTGGCCCTTTGGTGGATATCGGTTCTTTCACCACCTGTACAAGTACAGACTGATTCTTATTAAGAACCTGGTTGATCTTACCTAATTTGTTAATGTCAGGCTCATTTTTGATGTTGCCTAACAGATGCGTTTTATACTTTTTAGAAAGGGTATTCTTAGCGAATTTATTTAGCGTCTTGATTTGTGGACCAAGATCGAGATAATGCAGGAAAGCATCTTTTTCATAACCTACGTCTATAAAAGCAGCGTTTAGGCCAGGTACAACTTTCTTGACAGTTCCTAAATAAATGTCACCAACAGTAAATTTATTGGCATCTACCTCGTGGTGAAATTCCACCAGGCTTTTTTCCTTTAAAAGGGCTATACGACATCCTTCTTGAGTTGAATTGATAACTAATTCATTACTCAATGGATTCTAGTTTATAGTTTGTTAATAAAATATAAAATTACCAATTCGGGTAGCATATGCAAGAGCATGCGTAAAAAAGGACTACCCGAAAATGCAGAACCATTTCGGGTAGAGGTTGAAAGGATTACTTCTTCTTATGTCTGTTTTTTCTCAGGCGCTTTTTGCGTTTGTGCGTAGCGATCTTATGTCTTTTTCTTTTCTTTCCACAAGGCATAATTATAATATTTAATGAAACAAATATTTTAGTGGGAACACTGGCTCCCTTCGTTATTAAAGTCGATTAAGATATTCATCTACACTGGCAGCCACTGACGGATCCGCATCCATAGCCTTAACTTTTTCAAACTGAATTTTAGCCTCGGCCTTTTCACCGGTTTCAAAGTAGCTGACGCCGAGCCAAAACTGTGCCTGCAGGTTCTTTGGCTCAAGTTCTACCAGCTTTTTAAATCTTTCCACTG
Organism: uncultured Porifericola sp.; assembly: GCA_964653665.1. Lineage (GTDB taxonomy): Bacteria > Bacteroidota > Bacteroidia > Cytophagales > Cyclobacteriaceae > Catalinimonas. The sequence goes on from CAZZGE010000001.1 coordinate 46,222, forward strand.
CCTTGCCATACTGCCCAGACTGCACGGAGAGTAGCCCGAGGTTATAGATGGCAGTTTGGTTGTTGCTGTCGGCATCGATCACTTCCCTTAGCATTTGGATGCCCTCCATAGGGTTAGACGAAGAAACATAAGTCATCGCCATCTTGGCTTTTGCATCCAACTGTGCGGGATCTTTTTCCATGAGTTGCTCATAATAGTAACGAGCTTGCTCTCCCATCTGCTGAGACTTTTCATCATCCATTGCGTAGGTAAAAGCTTCATAATACATATCCCCTGCCTTTTGCAGATTGCCAGCAGTGTTATCTACAGCTGCAAGTGCCGCAGCATATTTAGCTGCACTATCGTATTGATTGATAGAAGCGAAGCGCTCTATCAAAGAATTCGCGAAGTTAACAAAATTTTCTGAACTCTTATTATTTTTAAAAGCTTCTCTCAGCTCAGACAGTTCTTGCTGGGTATCTTCGGGTAATGCTGCAGTATGGTCGACATTATCACCAGCAGGAGCTCCTTGATCGTTTTTGCTAGTAGCAGCATTCTGTGCTACACTACCACTCTCATTATCCACCACTGACTTAGGAAGCATGAATAAACCTCCAATAGCAACTACCGCTACTGCACTAAGAGTCAAATATTTCTTTAGCATAATAAACGTGAAAATAGTCGCAATGGAAACGAGAAGTGATTAATTATAGTTTAATTAGCCTCAATTTCTTTGCTCTCTTGCAGTTCAGAACTATTCTTGATTTTCTCAATAAAAACCTTGGAGGGCTTGAAGCTGGGAACGTAGTGTTCGTCAATGATCATAGCAGTGTTTTTTGATATATTTCTGCCTACCTTACGAGCTCTCTTTTTATTGACAAAACTGCCAAAGCCCCTGATGTAAATGTTTTCACCGTCCGACATAGAGCTTTTGACGACACTAAAGAAGGCTTCAACGGTGGTGTATACATCTGCTCTGTCAATACCTGTTTTCTCAGCAATTTGCTGAACTACTTCTGCTTTGGTCACGTTCCTAGATGATTTAAAATAAAAGAAAAACGATTACTTTCAATTTTCAGAAAGATGTAAAGTTAACGCATAAAGCTAAATTAGAAAATAAAAGAAATAAAATCTGATTACATGCCTGTAACTGTGGTACTTATGGTTAATCCAAAGAAAAATACCTGACCTTGGCCCCACCTACTTTTGCTGATCAAATCATTCATTGGTATAGAACAAATAAGCGTGATCTACCCTGGCGGGATACAACGAATCCTTACAAAATCTGGCTCTCAGAAATCATCCTGCAGCAGACGCGCGTGAAGCAAGGTCTGCCTTATTATCAGCGATTTATAGCAGCTTATCCTGATATCTATGCGCTGGCTAAAGCTTCCGAAGAAGAAGTACTGCGGCTTTGGCAGGGCTTAGGCTATTACTCAAGGGCACGTAATCTGCATGCTTGTGCTCGGCAGCTTATTGATCTGCATAACGGCAATTTTCCTGAAAACTACCAAGGTTTGATCAGGCTAAAAGGAGTCGGTAGTTATACTGCCGCTGCCATTGCTTCGTTTGCCTACAATGAAACAGTGCCTGTCGTAGATGGTAACGTATATAGGGTGCTTTCCAGGGTTTTTGGTGTCAAAAAAGATATTCTATCTTCCGACGGGCAGAAAGCTTTCAAAAAGCTGGCTGAAGAACTAGTTCCTGAAGGGAGGGCGGGTGAATACAATCAGGCAATCATGGAGTTTGGAGCTTTACAGTGTACACCGCAGAGTCCGAACTGCCTGCTATGTCCACTGAGCCGTATGTGCTATGCATTTCAGCATAATGCACACAAAAATTTGCCAGTGAAGATCAAGAAAGTAAAAGTGAGAAAACGCTTTTTCTCCTATATCGTACTACGTGCGGGAGGAAACTTATACATGAAAGTGCGCGATAAGAAAGATATCTGGAAAGGTCTGTACGATTTTCATCTGTTGGAAACGTCAAAAGATTTAAGAGACCCTGCACAGCTTGATGACGCATTACTCGCCCAGGCTATTGAAGCAGGAGCAACTGTAGAAATGTCAAACTTGTACAAGCATCAACTGACACATCAGCAGCTCTGGGTTAGGTTTTTACTAGTGGATGTCAGTAAAGGCAACCTAAGAGATTCTTTGTTAAGTAGTCAACGGTTAAAGGCGTATAGCTTAGAGGAGGTCAGGAAACTTCCTAAACCTATTTTAGTGAATAACTATTTGAGTGAAGTAATTTTTTAGTTAAATTGTAGTAAACAATATAAATACACAAACGCAATGGCAGGAGTAAATAAGGTAATATTATTGGGTAATCTGGGGGCAGACCCAGAAGTGAGACATCTAGAAAATAGTAGTGTAGTAGCCAACATCAGTATTGCTACTTCTGAAAGCTATACTAAGAACGGGCAGCGAATAGAGCAAACCGAGTGGCATAAAGTAGAACTCTGGGATAGATTAGCTGAACTTGCCGAAAAGTATCTGAACAAAGGAAATATGGTGTATATAGAAGGAAAGATCAGAACCAATACTTACCAGGACAAAGACGGTAATACACGCTACGATAAGCGCATTCGGGCTACTAATATGACCTTTGTAGGAGGAAGAAATGATGGGAACGACTCCGGCGGACAAGATAATACCCAGTCTGCACAAAGTGGTCATTACGCATCCTCACCGGCACAACCGCAGGAATCTTCCATAGGATCAGGTAGTGACACTGACGACCTTCCCTTTTAGTATTTAATCTAATCACAAAGCATTGGAAGTACCTTTAGAAGACCCGTACCCGGCACTTTTACTTTTATTAGCAGGTCTTTTTACATCATCTGCTATCTTTTACTCTACTGTAGCGGTTATTCTGGTGCTGCTGCTCTTTTGCTCAGCTATGATCTCTGGCTCTGAGGTAGCCTTTTTCTCCCTTACTTCAGAAGAGATCGGAAATTGTCGTGAAAGCAACAAGTCAGCCGAAATAAATATCGTCAGGCTGCTGGATAGGCCAAAAATTCTACTTGCCACAATACTAATCCTCAATAATCTGGTAAATGTGGCAATCGTTACCCTTTCAACTTATGCCACCTGGCAGCACTTTGGCAAAAGTACAGAAGGAACTCTGGTTGTGACACTGACGGGCGTCATTACTATCGCTATTCTCTTTTTTGGCGAAATCCTTCCAAAACAGTATGCTATTCAGTACTCGCTACTGTTTGCCAAACGAACCAGCGGTGTACTTAATGCAGCCAGCACTTTACTCAAGCCTCTGGCCGTATTACTGATGTCGCTGAGTAGCGTAGTAGAAAAGCGTCTTGAGAAAAAAGGATACAATGTGTCGGTAGACGAACTCAATCAGGCGCTGGAGATTACTACCAGTAATGAAGCTACTACCGCCGAAGAGAAAGGTATTCTCAAGGGCATTGTCAACTTTGGTACGCTGTCCGTTAAGCAGGTGATGCGTTCACGCCTGGAGATCACCGCGACAGAAATTGAAACGGATTTTCATGAGTTGATGGATCGTATTAACAAATGTGGCTACTCACGTATACCGATCTACCGGGAGACTATCGACAATATTGAAGGTGTACTTTATGTCAAAGATTTGCTCCCCTATCTGGATCAGGACGATGCTTTTGAGTGGCAGAAACTTCTGCATAAAGGCTTCTTTGTGCCGGAAAGCAAAAAGATCGACATGTTGCTTAAAGAATTTCAGGAGAAACGGGTGCATATGGCGATTGTCGTAGATGAGTACGGAGGTACTTCCGGACTGATCACACTGGAAGATATCATTGAGGAAATTGTCGGGGAGATCAACGATGAGTTTGATGATAACGATGTGCATTACAATAAACTGGATGACAATACATACATTTTTGAAGGGCGTACTTCGCTGAATGACTTCTGTAAGATCATTGACGAAGACAGTGCTCTCTTTGAAAGCGTAAAGGGTGAAAGCGAGTCGTTAGGCGGCTTGCTTCTTGAAATTCATTCCAAGCTACCTCGCGCTGGCGAGAAAATATATTTTGATAACTATGTGTTTACGGTTGTGGCAGTAGATCATAAACGGATCAAAAGGATACGCATTTTTAAAAAAGCAGTTGTGCCTCAGGCACACAACAGCGACATCGGGTCTTCCCTGAACCGGCAGTAAAAAAGCACATAACAGCTTAATTTTGTAGCTTTACTCTTTCATCTCTGAACGGTATATTTTTCATGAAGCTACACTACAGAACGATGGGCGAAGGCCACCCTGTTATTATACTACACGGTGTCTTTGGCACTTCCGACAACTGGCAGACCTTTGCCAAGCAACTGGCAGATCGTTACCAGATATTTCTGCCAGATCAGCGTAATCATGGCCTTTCTCCTCACGATGAAGCGTTTGACTATCATGTGATGTCCGAGGATCTGAGGGAATTTATAGAAGAACACAAGCTAGAGAATCCTGTCATACTGGGTCACTCTATGGGCGGTAAAGTTGCTATGTTCTTTGCCACCATATATCCAGATCAGTTTGAAAAGATGATTGTGGTAGATATCGCCCCACGGGCTTATCCGGTGCATCACCAAAAGATACTGGAAGCGTTAGCTGCAGTGAAGATTGGCGAGATAAGTAGTCGTAAGGAAGCTGAGGATCAGATGAAACCTTATATCGCGGACTTCGGTATACGCCAGTTCCTTCTCAAAAATCTCAAGAGGGAAGATAACAATAGCTTTACCTGGAAGCTGAACCTTTCTGCGATACGACAGAATATTGAACGGATTGGGGAGGCAGTAGACGAAAGCCATGCTGTGGAGAAGCCGGTGTTGTTTGTCGGCGGAGAAAAAAGTGAGTATATCCGCAAAGATGACCACCCTTTGATTACCCAAATTTTTCCGCAATCCCGCATCGTTACCATTCCCAGGTCCGGGCACTGGATTCATGCTGAGCAACCCGGGCTTCTGTTAGAAGAAGTTGAACATTTCCTGAGAGATTAGCTGAATTTATTAATTAGATACAGTACTATTGAGATGATGATACTCAGGACAATGCTGGTAGCGAGCGGGAAGTAAAAAGTGAAATTTTCTCGTTTAACCACGATATCTCCCGGCAGTTTGCCGATGAAGGGAAGCCGGTCGGAGAAGTAAATAATCACACCCAGTAATATAATGATGGCCCCGGTAATTATCAAAAACTTACCCATGTGTCTGAAGTGACGTTGCATATTGTATGGACAAAAAAAATAATCCTGGTAAACTCTATCTCATCCCTACAGTCATTGCACCCAATACACACAATCAGGTTTTACCAGCAACTGTGAAGACTGTTACCAATACACTAAAATACTTTTTGGCAGAAAACGTTCGTACGGCGCGCAGATTTCTGAGTGCCTGGGGCATTTCGCGTCCCATCCACGAACTGCAGTTTGAGGTGCTGGACAAGCGAACTACCGAAAATGAACTTAGCGAACTGCTTGTCCCGATCATGAGGGGTAAGGATATGGGGTTAATGTCAGAGGCTGGCTGCCCGGGTGTGGCTGACCCCGGAGCGCTGGCAGTAGCTTATGCACACCAACATGATATTAAGGTGATTCCACTGGTTGGTCCGTCGTCCTTTCTGCTGGCATTAATGGGTTCTGGCTTCAGTGGTCAGTCATTTGCATTTCACGGTTATCTTCCCATTGATAAAGCACATCGTATAAAAGTGGTTAAGAAGCTAGAAAAGCAATCCAGAGAACTCCAGCAGACCCAGATTTTTATGGAAACCCCTTACCGTAATAATCAACTACTGGATGCCCTGATAAGAAGCTGTAAGCCTGGCACCAGGCTTTGCATTGGGAGTAATTTGAGCAGTCCTGATGAAATGCTCAGAACCAGAACCATGAAAGAGTGGAAATCAGACAGACCTGATCTTCACAAAAAACCTGTTGTGTTCCTGCTATCCGCATAATAAAAGGTAAGCCAGTTTTACTTTACACTGAAATGAATAAATTTGCAGTATTATTGAAATTTTTTTTTCACCAAATAGAAATCTATGTCTTATTTATTCACTTCAGAGTCGGTTTCTGAAGGTCACCCCGATAAAGTGGCTGACCAAATTTCTGATGCCATTCTGGATGCCATGCTGACCCAAGACCCAAACTCCAGAGTAGCCTGTGAAACTTTCGTAACTACCGGACTAGTGGTGGTAGGAGGAGAAGTAACTACCAACGCTTATGTAGAAATTCCTGACATTGTCCGAGAGACCATTCGTAAAATAGGTTATAACAAAGATAATTATATGTTTGAGTCTAACTCCTGCGGTGTTATGGTTACTCTGCACAGCCAGTCACCTGATATTGCCATGGGAGTAGATGAAGGAGATGGCAAAGAACAGGGAGCCGGCGACCAGGGGATGATGTTTGGTTACGCTTCCAAAGAGACCGAAGAGTATATGCCTATGGCACTGGCTTATTCGCACCGCCTTGTGCATGAGCTCTCTCATATAAGAAAAGAAAATCCTGATTTGATCCCTTACCTTAGGCCGGATGCCAAAGCACAGGTTACGATTGAATACAGCGAAGATAAAGAACCACTTCGCGTGCATACGGTCGTAGTTTCTACCCAGCACGATGACTTTATTAAGCCTGTCGATGACACTGATGAAGCCAAATTAACTGCTCAAGAGCAAATGCTGGCTCGTATTCGTGAAGATGTATTAGAGCATGTGATCAAAAAGGTCATTCCCGCAGAAATGCTGAACGATACTATTTTTCATATTAATCCTACCGGAAATTTTGTAATAGGCGGTCCTCATGGTGACGCAGGCCTTACCGGTAGAAAAATTATTGTTGATACCTACGGTGGACGCGGTGCTCATGGTGGAGGTGCTTTTTCAGGTAAAGACTCTAGTAAAGTAGACCGTTCAGCTGCTTATGCTGCTCGACATATTGCCAAGAATCTGGTAGCGGCTGGCGTGGCAGACGAAATTCTGGTGCAAGTTGCTTATGCGATTGGTGTTGCCGAGCCAGTTTCTCTCACTGTAGATACATACGGTAAGGCAAATGTAGAAATGAGTGATACAGAAATTGCTAGAGTAACGAGTACATTGTTTGACATGCGCCCTAAAGCAATCGTTGAGCGCCTTGGACTTAAGAAGCCTATATTTTCACCTACATCCGCCTATGGCCATATGGGGAGAGATGCTTATCAGGCTGAAATAGAAATAGAGAATCTTGAAGTGAAGGAAGAAGGAGAAACAAGGGTAACCTATATCAGAAAACAGAAAAAGCCGGTAGACTTTTTTGCCTGGGAGAAGCTTGATTACGTAGACAAAGTAAAAAGTGCTTTCGGACTGTAGGAAAGTTTGATGCTATAACACCAAAAGGATACGCTCACAACGAGGGTATCCTTTTTTGTTGGATGAATGCTAATGATATTTAGTGGGAAGAAGTTTTTTCCTTGTGCTTCATCAACTGCTTTTTCAAGGCGTGCACAGCCTTATCCGTAGCAGCTTCAAAAGATGATTCTTGTTCTTTGGCAAAAAGCTGGTTTCCAGGAATATTCAATTTTATCTCTGCGATTTTATTTTCTGTAACCTCACCGGACTCAAGCTTTAGAAAGACTTCTCCATCAATGATTCGGTCATAAAAAGTCTCTAGCTTATTGGCTTTTTTTTGTATAAAGTCAATGAGTTTTTGGTCGGCATCAAAATGGACTGAGTGGGTTTGTAATTTCATGGGGTTTAACTTTTAATTATTCAACTAGGCTTTGGGATGGGCTTGATCAAACACTGATTTTAGCCTTTCAACAGAATTATGAGTATATACTTGGGTTGCTGCGAGGGAGGCATGCCCCAATAGATCTTTGATAGCGTTAAGGTCTGCACCATTATCAAGCAAATGAGTAGCACAAGTATGCCTTAAAACATGAGGGCTACGTTTATCAGCCCGCGAATAGTCGTCCAGATATTTACGTACTGTGCGGTAAACCATCATTGGATAACACGAGCCCCCTTGATTTGTAACCAGCAGGAAATGATTTACTGATTGGTTATTAATAAAAAACTTATCCTTATACTTTAAGTACTCACCTATCAACTTCATAATTGAAGTATGGCAGGGAATGATTCTTTCTTTTTGCCTCTTTCCTTCTACTTTGATAGTTGCCTTTTCAAGGTTTACGTTAGCAGTTTGTAAGAGGATCATTTCCGAGAGCCTAATACCAGTACCGTATAAGATTTCCAGTATTAGTCTATCGCGCATACCAGGGAAATCCCTACTGAAGGAGTGGTCATCTAAAAGTGTAAACACTTCTTTCTCCAGAACAAAATGAGGAAGCGGTACATCAGCCTTTAGGGCTTTTACCTTATGAGTAGGATTTGTCTCAATATGCTGGCGGTGTTGTAAAAATCTGTAAAAGGACCTGAGAGCACTGATCTTGCGATTGATTGACCGGGGCTTTACTTTCATACCAGACAGTTCTACCACCCATGCCCTGACGTCCAAGTGGCTAGCATGTATGATTGATTGACCCGGGGCGTGATGCTTTAGAAATGCATTGAACTGTACCAGGTCATTACTGTAAGAAGTAACTGTGTGTTGACTAGACCTTTTCTCGTAAGTAAGAAACTTAATAAAAGAGTTAATCATAAAAACTTATAGTGGGTCTATACACTATAATAAGAAAAGAAAGTTAAAAAAATTAGCCATAAGACGGCTATTTATTTTCCTGTGTGCGAATTTTCTGTCGGTAAGCGGCTTTGATCCTTTCGTTTCTACGCTGTACTGAGGGCTTCTCGTAGTGTGTCCTTGATCTAAGTTCTCTCAGTGTTCCTGTTTTCTCAAATCTTTTTTTGAAGCGCTTCAGTGCTTTCTCGATTGACTCGTTCTCTTTTACATTAATTGTTATCATATAGTATAGCTTTGTGATTGAATAAAGTCCGCAAAGATAAAGACAGTCAACTAAGTGTCAAATATATTCTTTAAAAATATAAGCAATGTCATAGCTGGCTGTATTTTTGTAACGTGCTTGAAATCAATGTAGTTCTCAGATTTTCTGTTCATTCCAATTGGTGTAAGAATTTAAAATAAAAATATTTGTTTATTGATATTTTATATTTTTAAAGTGATATTTAGAAGATCACTTTTAAACCACTAAAATCACTAATTTATGAAAATAGCTGTTGTAGGAACCGGTTATGTTGGCCTGGTGACGGGTACATGCTTTGCTGAAACGGGTAATACAGTTACCTGTGTTGACATTGATGAAAAAAAAGTTGAAAAACTGAACAATGGCGAAGTTCCGATTTACGAGCCTGGTCTGGAAACTCTCTTTGAGAGGAACGTCAAGCAAAATAGACTTCACTTTACTACTGATCTGGCAGAAGGAATTGAAGGTGCTAAGATCATCTTTCTAGCCTTGCCTACTCCTCCAGGAGAGGATGGCTCAGCAGATTTACAGTATGTCCTGAAAGTAGCTGATGATCTTGGAGGGTTGCTTAAGGAGTATGCCGTTATTGTGGATAAAAGTACAGTGCCAGTCGGTACTGCAGAAAAAGTGAAAAACAAGGTACTTGCTAAAGCACAAGTGGATTTCGACGTAGTATCCAATCCTGAGTTTCTGAGGGAGGGTGTGGCAGTTGAAGACTTTATGAAACCAGACCGTGTAGTAATAGGCACCCAGTCAAAGAAAGCTCAGGAGATCATGGAGAAGCTTTATGCTCCGCTGGTACGTCAGGGTAATCCTATACTCTTCATGGATGAGGCTTCCGCCGAATTAACTAAGTACGCAGCCAACTCTTTTCTTGCTACCAAGATCACCTTTATGAATGAGATAGCTAATCTTAGTGAGCTTTTGGGTGCTGACGTAGATCAGGTACGTAAGGGAATAGGTACTGATACCAGGATTGGTAAGCGATTTTTGTTTGCTGGTATTGGGTACGGAGGTAGCTGTTTCCCCAAAGATGTACAGGCACTGGCTAAGTCCTCGGTGGATGTCAATTACGACTTTAGGATTTTGAACGCAGTGATGGATATTAATAAAGATCAGAAAACTCGTTTGGTTGAAAAAGCCAAGAAGCATTTTGGAGGTGATCTAAAGGGCAAACATTTTGCCATTTGGGGATTAGCATTTAAACCATATACTGACGATATTCGCGAAGCTCCGGCTCTTTATAATATAGAAGCCCTGTTGGCTGAAGGTGCTACCGTCAGTGTCTATGACCCTGAAGCGATGAAGAATGTGAGAGATATCACAGGAGATAAAATCTCTTATTGCGTAGATGAATATCATGCCGCTGAGGGTGCAGATGCTATCTTTATCATGACTGAGTGGCCTCTTTTCCGTACCCCAGATTTTGAAAAACTTTCAAAGGATCTCAAGGGAAAAGTTATCTTCGACGGTAGAAACTTGTACGAGCCTGATGCTATGACTGAACTTGGATATTCATACTATAGTATAGGAAGAAAAGATATCAATGACTAAAAAAAGAGTATTAATTACGGGGGGAGCCGGTTTTCTTGGCTCTCATCTTTGTGACCGTCTTCTCAAAGAGGGTTATTATGTTGTCGCTATGGATAACCTGATCACCGGGAATCTTAGCAACATAGAGCACCTCATGCATCGGGATGACTTTATGTTTTACCACTGTGATGTGTCAAATTATGTGCATGTACCAGGAGAGTTAGACTACATTCTGCACTTTGCATCTCCGGCAAGTCCTATAGACTACCTCAAAATGCCGATCCAGACACTTAAAGTAGGATCATTGGGTACACATAACTGCTTGGGACTTGCCCGCGCTAAAGGAGCCAGGATATTGGTAGCCTCTACATCTGAAGTGTATGGTGACCCTACAGTTCATCCACAGACTGAGGAATACTGGGGAAATGTTAATCCAATCGGGCCCAGAGGAGTCTATGACGAGGCCAAGCGTTTTCAGGAAGCTATCACCATGGCTTACCATACTTACCATAAGTTGGAAACACGCATAGTGCGGATATTTAACACTTATGGTCCTCGGATGAGGCTCAATGATGGACGTGCCCTGCCTGCGTTTCTCGGCCAGGCACTGAGGGGTGAAGACCTGACTGTTTTTGGGGATGGCTCACAAACTCGTTCTTTCTGTTTTATGAATGACCTGATAGAAGGAATCTATCGTCTATTGTTGAGTGACTATCCTTATCCGGTGAATATTGGCAATCCGGTCGAAATTTCTATCAAAGCGTTTGCCGAAGAGATTATCAAACTTACTGGCACTAACCAGAAAATCATCTACAAGGAATTACCCAAGGATGATCCAATGCAGCGTAAGCCAGATATATCAAAGGCGAAAGAAATATTAGGCTGGGAGCCTAAGGTAAGTCGTGAAGAAGGATTAAAGATTACGTATGAGTTCTTCAGGAAGCAGGTTGAAGGATAGCAGGCTCTGAAAGGCTAAAAGTAAGCACATGTCTGAAAATGGTCGCAAAGTAATAGTGACCGGCGGTGCCGGTTACATTGGTTCCCATACAGTGGTAGAACTTTTCCATGCCGGGTTTGAGCCAGTCGTTATAGATAATTTCGTGAATGCTGAAAAGTCAGCCATTCATGGGATTGAGCACATCTTGCAGCGAAGGGTAAAAGTGTATGAAGGAGACTGTACTGATAAGAACCTGCTGAAGCAAGTATACCACGATGAAGGAGAAATTTCTGGTATTATTCATTTTGCTGCCTACAAAGCAGTGGGTGAATCAGTAGCCCGGCCACTTAAATATTACCGAAACAATATTGACTCGCTGTTATCTTTGCTAGAAGTTTCCGCCGGTTATGACACTCAACTGGTTTTTTCCTCTTCCTGTACAGTCTACGGACAGCCTGATGTCCTTCCGGTAACTGAAAAAAGCGCCAAGAAACCAGCAGAATCACCCTATGGTAATACCAAGCAAATATGTGAAGAGATACTTGAAGATAACTGCAGGAGCAAAGCATCTGTAAAGACTGTGGCTTTGCGGTACTTTAATCCCATAGGAGCACATCCTTCCGCAGCCATCGGCGAACTACCACTTGGTGTTCCTAATAACCTTGTGCCTTTTGTTACCCAGACGGCTGCTGGGGTTCGGGAAAAGCTGACGGTATTTGGCAGCGACTACGATACGCCAGATGGTACCTGTATCAGGGATTACATTCACGTAGTAGACCTGGCCAAAGCACACGTCAGTGCACTGCGGTACCTGGAAAACCAGGTAGTACCATTTTATGACCTATTTAATATTGGTACCGGGCAGGGCAATACGGTATTGGAAGTGATCAAAACCTTTGAGCAAGTGAATGATATACAGCTAAATTATTCTATTGGTAGCCGTAGGCCGGGAGACGTTGAAAAGGTATACGCTGACGTGACAAAATCACTAACAGTACTCGGCTGGAAAGCTGAGTTAGATCTGGCTGATGCGCTTAAAGATGCCTGGCGGTGGCAACAGAAGCTTAGCAGATAATTTATTAGCCTAGCTGTCGGAGGTACATCTGTACCGTATTCTCCAACCCATAGTACAGTGCATCACACACCAAAGCATGCCCTATTGAAACTTCATCCATGAAAGGGATTTGCTCTTTCAGAAACTTAAGGTTATGAAGATCCAAATCGTGGCCGGCGTTGACACCCAATCCTAATTCTTGGGCTTTCTTGGCCGCGAGTACGTAATTTGCAACAGTTTCCTCCCGGTTATCGGGATAGTGTCGAGCGTAGCTCTCTGTGTAGAGTTCTATGCGATCAGTACCAATGGTTACAGCCCCTTCTACCATGTTAGTATCCGGGTCTACAAAGATAGAGGTTCTGACACCATAGCTTTTTATCTGTTGTATAATCCCAGTTAGAAAATCTTTTTGCCCAAAAGTATCCCAACCGGCATTAGAGGTGAGTACGTGGGGTGGGTCTGGTACGAGTGTCGCTTGCGCAGGACGCACTTCATCAATGATTCTCATGTAGCGATCATCTGGAAATCCCTCGATGTTAAACTCAGTACTGATTTTGTCTTTAAGTGCAAACACGTCGTCCCTGCGAATATGCCGCTCATCAGGACGAGGATGTACTGTAATTCCCTGTGCTCCAAACCGCTCGGCATCTAACGCTACTTGCACCACGTTAGGATTGTTACCACCCCTTGAATTTCGGAGCGTTGCTATCTTATTGATATTGACACTAAGCTTCGTCATTGCTGCTGTTTTACGTAAATTACAGGTAAGTTATATAATTATAAACATTACAACCCGTTTTTTGCATATGAGTTTAAAAGCTAAAATAGATCAGAACATTAAAGATGCGATGCGAGCAAAAGATCATGATAGCCTGCGTACCTTAAGAAGCATCAAGTCCATGATATTACTTGCTGAAACCGAAAAAGGTGGAAGCAAAGAAATGTCAGAGTCGGAGGAATTGAAATTGCTCACCAAAGCAGCCAAGCAACGCAAAGAGTCGCTGGATACATTTCAGAAACAGGGTAGAGACGATCTGGCAAAAAAAGAACAGACTGAACTGGATATCATCAATCGCTACCTGCCCCAACCTTTATCGGAAGAAAAACTGACGGTAGAACTCCAGCGCATCATTCAGGAAGAAGGGGCTACAGGAATGCAGGACATAGGAAAAGTCATGGGAAAAGCTACTACCCAATTGGCCGGACGGGCAGATGGTAAGCAAATTTCTCAAAAGGTAAAGCAACTCTTAAGCTAAGGATTTGAGCATCTGGGACTTCGTCATACTGGTTATACTGCTGGCAGGTGCTTACCAGGGCTACCAGAAGGGGCTGTTGATGGCGGTGACCGGGCTATTTGCACTACTGGCAGGTATGATTGGCGCAGTAGCCTGGACACCTGATTTTTTGGCCTATATATCACAGAGGTCTGATTTGTCGCCCGAAATCCTATCAATTTTAGCCTTTCTTGCTATCTTCATAGGTATCGTAATTGCGTTAAACATTGTAGGTAAGCTGATAAAGATCGTAATTGATCTTACTCCGCTCGGAGCAATTGATGGGCTGATAGGGGCCATGCTGGGATTGTTAAAGTGGGCTCTGGGCGTCAGTATTATTCTCTGGGTACTTGACAAGGCGGAAATTAGCTTCGCTGCTGATGAGCCGAACAGTATCCTGGTATATGTCAGGCAGGTAGCGCCTTACGTTTTTGCTCAAATAATAGATTGGTCTCCGTACTTTCAAGAGCTTTTGAAAAATATTGAAAAGGTAATCGTAACGCTCAGGAAATAGCTGCTAATTCAGGTATATACGATTAATCTCAACACCTGGAGTAAATTGACGTTTATACAGTGTGGTAATACTAATCAGCAAAGCTGGCCATTTTTGATTAATCCTATTTACATTATCAATGTAAATGCATAAACTGTCTTTGAATGACATTTGAAATACATAATCGAGGCGGATACAAGTATCTGGATGAGGGGAAGGGAAACGTTATCGTTCTTCTTCATGGTCTTTTTGGTGCATTGAGCAATTGGGACGAGGTGGTTAGAAGGTTCTCGAGAGAATACAGAGTTATGATTCCTCTTCTTCCTGTGTATGAAAAATCATCCCGTAAGGATGGCGTTATAAGCCTCACACAGTTTCTGGAGGGATTTGTAGATAATATGGGACTTTTCAATATGACACTGATGGGTAATTCCCTGGGTGGACATATCGCTCTCATCTACACGCTGAACAATCAGAAAAAGGTGAACAGGCTGGTACTGACCGGTAGTTCAGGGCTCTTTGAAAACTCTATGGGAGGATCCTTTCCCAAACGAGGCAGTTATGCATATATTAAAGAGCGTGTGGAGTACACCTTTTATGATCCTAGCACAGTAAATAAGGAATATATAGATGAAGTATTTGAGACTACAACCAGTATTCCCAAGTGTATGGCTATCGTAGGGATCGCCAAGTCTGCCCAGCGCAATAATTTATCAGAAGAACTACATAAAATTACTGTACCTACTTTATTAGTATGGGGGCTTAATGATACAATTACCCCTCCTATGGTAGCCCATGACTTCAACCGTATGATGCCAAATTCAAAGCTCAGATTTATTGATCAATGTTGTCACGCCCCCATGATGGAGCAACCACAAAAATTTAATGCGCTACTCAAAGAATTCTTAAAAGAAACAACTTTAGTATGATTGCCCGAGATCTAATTACCCCAATAATACCTGCTCTGGACGTTAACGACGATATAGCACGTGCTTCATCGCTAATGGACAACCTTCATTTGACGATGTTGCCTGTGTTGAAAGAAGATCATTTTCAAGGTTTCATTCAGGAAAAGATTCTGTATGATGATATTTTTGATAAGCCAACAGTCGGTGAATATCCACTCCAGTCAGTTAATTGTGTCGTGAATCAGGATCAGCACTTCTATGAAATACTGAGACTTACTGAAGAATGTCAGAGTCTGATGGTAGCTGTCGTTGAAGGTGAAAGTTTTTTGGGGGTGATTACAGCGAATGACCTGGTCATGGCTCTCTCAAAAACAACTGCAGTACAGTCTCCTGGCAGTATACTGGAGCTATCAGTAAAAAAAATAAACTACTCCCTGGCCGAGATTACACGCCTCATTGAAGGGGAAAATGCAAAGATCATTGGATGTTTCCTGAATAGCGACGAAATGGATAGCGAGCGCTTGTACGTAACTCTTAAGCTCGATAAGAAAAACGTCTCCCACATAGTTGCAACCCTGAAAAGGTTTGAATACCAGGTAGTGAGTGTGATCCAGGAAGAAAGCTTGATTTCATACGAAAAAGAAAGACTGGAAGCCCTCATGAAGTACCTGAGTATCTAAAACAAGCCTATGCTACGCTACGTCTGCAGTATACCTAACTCCCTATGAAAGTTGCGCTCCACGGAAGGAAAGTCAGCGATGAAAGCCTTCCTTATGCAGAAATCCTCATTGATACCCTCAGACAACGTCAGGCGACAATTTATGTATCTAACCCCTTCCATGAGTTACTTAAGTCTGGTGGCGTAGATTTAAGTTTTTGTCATATTTATGACCGGGGTCAGAGTATGCCTGATGTGGATTTTATGGTAAGCGTAGGGGGCGATGGCACTTTGTTAGAAACGGTTACCTACGTTAGAAATACGCAGATTCCTATTCTTGGTGTAAATACCGGGCGCTTGGGATTTCTGGCTACTGTGTCCCAGGACAACATTTCAGAAGCCATTGATGCCATTTATCAAAATAATTTTCATTACGATTACCGTTCCCTGATCGCCCTGGACTCCCAGACTAAATTGCCGGATGATCTTAACTTTGCGCTGAATGAATTTACCGTTATTAAGCAGGATACTTCCGCAATGATTGTGGTACATACCTACATAGATGGAATGTTTCTTAACTCTTACTGGTCTGACGGGCTCATCATTTCTACACCTACTGGGTCTACTGGCTACTCCCTAAGTTGTGGCGGACCGGTGGTATCTCCTCATTCCAATAACTTTATCATTACGCCGGTCAGTCCTCACAACCTGACAGTACGGCCACTGGTTGTTTCCGAAAACAGCGTCATCTCTTTGCAGGTAGAAAGCAGGAGTAAAAACTTTTTATTATCTTTAGATTCACGCGCTTACACAATGAGTACCTCCTGTGAGTTGACCGTCAGGAAAAGTGATTTTCAGGTGCGCTTAATTAAATTTCATGGTAACGGCTTCCTGGATACCCTACGGCAAAAGCTGAACTGGGGACTGGATGTAAGAAATTAATTTTTCGGTATTTGTATTGCAAGCAATAATACCCTAAATAGCAATTTTTAGATTACTTGTCCCAAATGCATCATTTAATGCAGAAAGTCAGTAAAATTCTTTGTTTTTCTCTCCTCCTAGTATTTTTCGCTAGTATAGTCACAGAGGTTAGTGCTCAAGACCGCCGCAGAAGAAAACAATATAAACGCCAGAATAACCGGATGGCTCAGTTTAGTGGAAAGCGTATGGCCTTTGCTAATGCTCGTCAGTATATTACAATCGGAGGCTCCATGAATGCCCTAAACTACTTCGGAGATATTGCACCTCGGGCCAATGCCGGAAGTACAGACCTTTCCTTTACCCGCCCAGGTATCGGTATATCGTCAAGCATCAGGGTAGGTACAAATCTTTCGGTAAGAGCCGCTTTTATGTACGGAAGGTTGAGCAGCAGTGATTATGAAGTATCTGATTCTTCAGACCCTAATGCCTTCCCTCGCTATGCCAGAAACCTGCAGTTCCGGAACGATGTCAAAGACCTTTCGCTAGTAGGTATCTATGACTTTTTTAGGAACCCCTACTCGGTAATCATGCGTCTCAATTTTTCGCCCTACATTTTTGCCGGAATCTCTGCATTTCATCATAATCCTCAGGGACTAGTGCCCAGCGAGGCTATCTTTAGGCCCAATGAGCCTTTTACCCCCGATCAGGCAGGAGAGTGGGTTGCTCTGAAAGAGTTGCAAACCGAGGGACAAACCTACAGTAATTTTCAGGTGAGTATCCCTTTTGGTGCGGGCGTAAGGTTTCGTATAAGCCAGATCATGGACCTGGAAGCAGAAATAAGCTACCGCCACCTCTTCTTTGACTACCTTGATGACGTAAGCACAGATTACGTAGACAAGGGGCTGCTAGGCTCTGACCTGGCCAGAATTATGGCGGATAGGTCTCTGGAGCCTACTGATGTGATTACTGGAGAAAATCGTTTTGACGCACTGGTCAACAGTGACAGATTTAATACTGAAAACCTGCCCACCTACGTAGGTGCCGATGGTGTAGAGTATGTAACCCTACCCGGTTACGGTCAACCCGGGGATCAGCGTGGCAGCCCCGCCGGCAATGATATATTCTTAGTAACAACAGTACGTTTAGTATTTATCATAGGACCAAGTCCATTCTCAAGGGGATTCCGGCCCAGGTAAGCATGATCAAAAAAGCATTAAACCCGTATTTTAGGGGTTACTTCAGGTAACCCCTTTTTTAATTTTTTGAGACAGATATACCAAGGAATCTTAAAATCAGTTATTAGTTACAAGTCTCTCATTTAAGAAAAAGTAAAAGGGTTTGGCCTTTCAGAAGCAGATGCTCCATAGATCTCGACTTACTTACGCTACAGTTAGTCTGTTAATCTTTCTTATGTTGACTTGCGCAGCGAGTTACGGGCAGCAAAATGAAATAGGGTTTGGTGCAGGTGTACTTAACTACACTGGTGATCTTTCCAGAGATCTTCATGCGGGTAACTTGGGCCCCGCAGGTATGATCTTCTACCGCAGGAATATCAACGAAGCTATCAGCGTCAGGGCTGCAATCACGGGGGGAATACTCAATGGAGATGATACGCCAAGCTTTGATGCATTCGCCCAAAGAAGAAACGGAAGCTTTACCAGGAGTATGGTAGAAATTTCTCCAGTGCTGGAGTATCATTTTCTCAACTACCGTAAAAACATAAATATTCTACGCTGGACGCCGTATTTTTTTCTCGGTGGGGGTGTAACGTTTTTTGGACAGACCGGTAATATAGGCGCACAATACAGCAATTTACAGGTCGTATTGCCCTTTGGCCTGGGCTTCAAGTATGTCTTGGACCAGCGGTGGCAGCTGGGCTTGGAGGCCAGTGTACGCAAAACATTTTTTGACTACCTGGACGATGTATCCGGGGAGGATCTGATCGATAAAAATTATAACTACGGTAACCGTCACGACAAGGACTGGTATTACTTCCTGGGATTATCGATTAGCTACACCTTTTATACCATCCCGTGCCCCTATCAGTTTAATTAGCCTTCCGGTAATAGAAATAAAGTCTGCAATTTTGTACATTGCGGTTCATTTTGCACCAAGATCGCATGGAAGAAAAGATAAACCACAACAATTTGCCAGAACACATAGCCGTTATCATGGACGGTAATGGCCGTTGGGCAAAGAAAAAAGGTGCAGCTAGGGTGTATGGACACAAAAATGCTATTCAGGCTGTACGTGAGACGACTGAAGGTTGTGCCGAGCTAGGAGTGCGCTACCTGACATTATACGCGTTTTCAACAGAAAACTGGTCACGGCCCAAATTAGAAGTAGATGCCCTGATGGAATTGCTGGTAGCTACAATTACCAACGAAATACAAACACTTACCAAAAATAATGTCCGCCTTACAGCAATTGGCGATTTGGGTAAGCTGCCTGAAAACTGTCATCGTAAATTGGATGAAGCTATCGAACTAACCTCTGACAACACAGGTTTAACCCTCGTACTAGCGCTCAACTACAGTGGGCGCTGGGAAATCATGCAAGCGGTCAAAAAAGTAGCTCAAATGGTAGAAGAAGGTCAGCTACGGGTTTCTGACATAAATTTTAATCTTTGGGAAAACATGTTGACCACCAAAGATATTCCTGACCCGGCTCTGCTGATCAGAACCAGCGGCGAAATGAGAGTGAGCAACTTTCTGCTCTGGCAAATCGCCTATACTGAGCTCTACATAACGCCGCTGCTGTGGCCTGATTTCAGAAAAGAACATCTACACGAAGCGATCCTTGCATACCAGCAGAGAGAGAGAAGGTTCGGTAAGATTAGTGAGCAAGTGAAATCTTAGCACTCAAATGAAAAAAATATCCATTCTATTATTTGCCGCATTCCTGATCGTCGTAGAAACGGCGAGTGCTCAGATTGGTGTGGGAAGAAACCGCAGGTCACAACAAAAGCAAACGTCTGAAACTATCGACTACGCTGAGCCTAAGGAGTATGAAATTGCTGAAATATCGGTAGCCGGAGCGAAAGCGCTCAACGAAAACGCCCTGATTTCCCTTTCGGGACTGGAAGTCGGTGACAGAGTGATGGTCCCCGGGCCCGAAATCAGCGATGCCATTAAAAAACTCTGGAAACAGCAAATCCTGGGTGATATCAAAGTCTCCTACAGCAAGATAGAAGGAGATAAAATGCATCTGGTCATAGAGCTGACCGAAAAACCCCGCCTGAGTCGAATCAATCTCAAAGGAGTTAACTCCAGCCAGGAAACTGAGATTACCGAAGATCTGGAGCTCATCCGCGGGCAGATTGTAGACGATGCCCTGATCAACCGAGCTAAAAATACCGTAAGTGAATTTTTTATTGATAAAGGCTTTCTCAATGTAGAAGTAGATATTGATCGGGAGCTAGACACACTGCTCACCAACAATCTGGTCCTCAATATCAATGTGGACAAGAACGACAAGGTCAAGATTAAGCACATCAGAATTAATGGCAACGATGTCTTCAGTGAAAAGAAGCTGGAGAGTAAAATGAAAAATACCAACGAAAAGGTACGATTTACCCTGTTCCGAGATCTGTTTGCCCGCTTGTTTATAACCAATGTACGTAAGACTGCCAACTTCCTCACTAAGCAGAAAAGAACCAGCTTCTCGGAGGCTAAAGAGTATTTGGACGAGCACATTAAGATTAACTTCTTCAACGGATCTAAATTCATAGAAGAAGACTTTGAAGCAGACAAGCAGGCTCTCATTGACTTCTACAATTCTAAAGGATACCGTGACGCTGCCATTGTATCGGACAGTGTCTACCGATCGGGCGAAAATACCATTAACATTAATCTGGTAGTGGATGAAGGACAGCGCTACTACTTCCGCGATATCATCTGGACAGGAAATTATGTGTATGAGGATGAGATATTAGACAAAGTACTGGGCATTGAAAAGGGAGACGTTTACGACATGGAAAATCTCAACATGCGTCTCAACTTCAATCCTACCGGAGAAGATGTCAGTTCCATTTACATGAACGATGGCTACCTGTTTTTCAGCGTACAGCCGGTAGAGGTTAGCATTGATAGCGACTCCATAGATGTAGAGATGCGGATTTTTGAAGGAGAGCAGGCTACCATCAGTAAGGTCATTATCAGTGGTAATGATCGAACTAACGACCATGTAATTCGCCGTGAGATCAGAACCATTCCCGGACAAAAGTTTAATCGGAAGCTATTAATCCGCACGCAGCGTGAGCTTTCACAACTCGGATACTTTGATCCTGAGCAGATCGGCATCAACCCAGTTCCTAATCCAGCTGAGGGTACAGTAGACATAGAGTACAAACTGGTAGAGCGACCTAGTGATCAGATTGAGCTTTCCGGTGGCTGGGGTGGTTTCTACGGATTTGTAGGTACACTGGGGCTTACATTTAATAATTTTTCTGTCAAAAACATACCCCATTTTGACCGCTGGCGCCCCCTACCAGTGGGTGACGGGCAAAAGCTATCCCTGAGAGTACAATCCAGTGGGCGAGTATTTCAGACCTATTCAGCGAGTTTCTCTGAACCATGGCTGGGCGGCCGTAAGCCGAACAACCTTTCTATTGGTCTTTCCCGAACCGTATCACGTCCTGGAGCCGCTAATTTCTTTGGACCGTCTACTGACGAATCCATCAAGATTACTAACGCCAGTATAGGATTGGGTAGAAGAGTGAGCTGGCCGGACGACTACTTCACGGTTAGTAATTCACTTCAGTATCGCCGGTACGATCTGTTTGATTTTCGTCGGGGTGAAAGAAGCTTTGGTTTCTCCAACGGAGCCGCTAACAATATCATGCTCTCCAATGTGATTGCCCGAAATAGTATTGATAGTCCCATGTTCCCCCGCGGAGGTTCTTCCATATCACTGGAAGCCAGTTTCACCCCCCCTTATTCCCTCTTCAGTGATCTAGACTACAGCGCGATGGAGCCTTCGGAGCGATTCAAATTTGTTGAGTATCATCGTTGGATGTTTGATGCGCAGTATTACAACCAACTTGCTAAAAACCTGGTGCTGAATGTGAACATGCACTTCGGTTTCTTCGGCTCTTATGGTGCGGGTATCAACACTCCGTTTGAACGCTTCTCCATGGGTGGTGTCGGTATGGCTGGGCAGAACTTTATCATCGCCCAGGAACTGATTGGCTTGAGAGGCTATCCGGATAATCCCAGGCTGGAGCCGAGAGATCCGGAAACAGGTATAGAAGGCGGTGTGGCGTATAATAAGTATTCCATGGAACTAAGATATCTGATCTCGCCCAACCCATCGGCTACCATTTTTGTGCTCGGATTTGTAGAGGGTGGTAATAACTTTGCCAACTACAACGAGTACAACCCATTTAACCTTAATAAATCTGCCGGAATAGGTGCACGTATTTTCATGCCCGCTTTTGGGTTGCTCGGTATAGACTGGGGTTATGGATTTGACGAGGTCTTGCTGGAAGACGGAAATATTCGTCCTCCTGGCCCGGAATTCCACTTCCGTATCGGTCAGCAGATCAGGTAATCCGAACCGTGACAAAGAAGAGGCACAGCTTTTGATGTAAGGTTATGGTGATAAAGTCCAAAAAAATATTCAGCTTCACATTTGTTTTCTTAAATTTGTGTGTTGGTTTGCTGATTGAACCAGTATTCGCGCAGAAATTTGGGTACATCAACTCTGACTTTGTCTTGCAGAAAATGCCAGAGTATCAGGAAGCGCAGCAGCAGGTCAATCAGTTGGCGGCCGGCTGGCAGGAAGAAATCCAGGCCAAGCAGCTAGAGATTGATGAGAAATACAGGGAATTGAAAGCAGAAGAAGTGCTGCTTACCGAAGAAATGAAGCAGAAGCGAATGGAAAACATCCATCAGATGGAAAAAAAGCTGAAAGAATACACTCAGAAGGTCTTTGGTTTTGAGGGCTTACTTTACTTGAAAAAGAAAGAACTCATAAAACCGGTACAGGATGAGGTGTTTGAAGCCGTAGAGAAAGTAGCACAGCAGTACAAATTGCAGATCGTGTTTGATAAGTCGGGTGACATGGTGATGATCTATACTGACCCGATCCACGATTATACAGATTATGTGCTAGATGAGCTGGGACTAGGAGACAAGGAAGACGTAATCCGCTAATAAATTAAGGTTTAGTACAAAAAGTTAAATATTGATAGAATGAAGTTTAAATCGTTATTTGTAGGTGCATTACTTGCCCTGTTTGCATTCACTGCACAAGCTCAAAATAATTTAAAAATTGGCTTTGTGGATACTGATTATATTCTGACACAGATGCCGGAGGCCAAGCAGATCCAGTCTGAGCTTCAGGCCTACCAGCGTCAGCTGATGAATAAGATCAACGCAACTATCCAGGGCTTTCAGCAGCAGGCACAGCAGTACCAGCAGTCAGCCGGCACGATGACCGAGCAGGCACGCCAGGAGAAAGAAGCCGAGCTGCAGGAACTACAGCAGCAGATACAGCAGGATCAGCAGCAGGCACAACTTTCATTACAACAAAAGGAAGCCGAACTCTTAGAGCCAGTGTATGAGAAGATTCAAAATAATATTGATACGGTAGCTGAAACCAATAATTTTTCGCACATTTTCAGTTCTAATGTAACTGGTAATCCTATCCTATTGTATGTAAGAGATCAAGAACAGGCTGACATCTCAGACATGGTGTTGCAGGCGATGGGTATCACACCTACCAGCCCTTCCAACGGAAGCGGAAATGAATAATTAGGGTCATTATCCGATGAATCTAGTCAACCGGGCGCATGCGCCCGGTTTTTTTATGCGAATATTTCCCAAAAAGCTGCAATTTTTTTTTGTGGCTTTTAATTTCTTGTATTAAGTTTTATATTTATTTGAAATGTTCTTAAAAAAGGCTTTAATTTTTGTGCTAAAATAGTCTTCCCAGAAAAGTGGGTTTTTACAATGCGTTTTTAAAGACTTTTGCGCCAGCTAAATACGAAGCAGTTGAACTACCGTAAGGCAAAAAAATTGATAGATAGATGACTGCTGGTGACCGAACCCAATTACGAAATACTAAAAAATTAAATAACCTAAACCTAAGTACAAATGAACGAAAACGTTAACAAGCTTGCCCTGTTTTATGGAAGTTGCTTTGCCCTCATCACGACAGGTTTTACCTTCTCCATCAGAGCAGGAATACTTCCCGAGCTAGGCGACCAATTCGGGCTCACTGCCGAGCAATTAGGTTTTATCAATTCCATGTGGTTTTTAGGTTTTCCCATTTCTATGATCCTGGGAGGTCTTTTTTACCACACGTTCGGCCCAAAAAACATCATGACGGTAGCGTTTATATCCCATATGTTGGGAATACTGCTAACCATCTTCGCCGGTGGATATGCCACACTGCTGATCTCCACACTTTTTATTGGTTTCGGTAACGGGTGTACGGAAGCGGCCTGTAATCCTATGATTGCCGATATGTACTCTGGTGTCAGGATGAATAAGATGCTCAACCGCTTCCATATGTGGTTTCCCGGAGGTATCGTACTGGGATCACTGATCTCCAAGGTCATGACAGATATAAGCATGGGCTGGCAGGCTCAGATGTGGGTGATCATTATACCTACCCTGGTTTATGCGTTTCTGTTCTTTGGCAAAGCCTTCCCTAAACCTAAGGTGGAAGGAGCTACCTCGCTTAAGGAGAATTTCAAGGCTATGTTAAGCCCTGTCTACCTCTTCCTCATCGTATGTATGTCGCTTACTGCCATCTCCGAGTTCGGACCCCAGCAGTGGGTAAGTATTGTACTGAGCAGTAGCGGTGCTGAGCCTATGATTTTGTTAGCCCTCACCACCGGTATGATGGCTTTCGGTAGATTCTTTGCCGGCCCGGTAGTGGGCAAATTAGGACAAACAGGCGTACTACTGGGCGGTTCTATTCTGGCCACGATCGGTATTTATATGTTCAGTACGGTTACTGGACCTATGGCTTATGTAGCCGCTATCATTTATGCGTTTGGTATCTGTTACTTCTGGCCGGTCATGGTAGGAGCAGTAGCACAGCGTGTGCCATTGAGTAGTGCGTTGGGTATGTCTATCATTGGTGGCGTAGGGATGTTCTCGTCGGTGATCTGGCAGCCTATTATTGGTAGCTGGATTGATGGTGCCCGTGCTGAAAAGGTTGCTCAAGGACTGACCGGTAATGCACTGGAATTAGCCACTGGCCAGGATGTCATGCAGAATATGATTGCCTTTCCAGGTATCTTGATTGTGTTGTTTACAGTCTTCTTCATATGGCAAAACAATAAGAAGAAAACAGCTAAAGTGCCTACCGAGGTTACTTCTGCAGAAGCTGCCAGTTAATGCAAAAAAACACTGTTCTTAGGGCAGTGTCAGTATTTCTCATACCCGAAAGGCAGACACTTAAGAGTCTGCTTTTTATTTTTTCATAAACCCAATAAAAGGGGGTTTTCTTGCCCATTTCCTAAAAAACTGATAAAATCTTATTGTGTAATTGCAAAATATTCATTAGCATTATGAATCAGTATTTATAATAAAGAATGTCTTTTTTACCAATGAAAGCTTTTTCAGGCTTTTATTGGTAAAAAAGTGAAAAAAATTTTGGTCTTGTCTGATAAATATTAACGAAAAGACCCTGCTTTATTAATGCTGACATATTACAGACTGGAGTAATTTTTCTTAATCAAATAAACCAACGTGTAATGATGCAAACTTCTACTTGGAAGTCACTCCTGACTTTTATGCTCAGTGCAATCTTCAGCTTTACGCTGTATGCACAGGAGAAAACGGTTTCAGGAACTGTGACCGACGGTGAAACGGGTGAGGCCTTACCCGGAGTAAACGTCTTAGTGAAAGGTACCACGCAGGGTACCGTGACCGACATTCAGGGCCAGTATCGCCTTTCTGTACCCAGCGAAGCAGCGGTAATTGTATTTAGTTCTATTGGGTATGCCAGCGAGGAGGTGACTGTGGGCAACAAAGGCTCTGTTGACATGACCCTGTTGCCTGACGTACAGGCGCTGAGTGAAATTGTAGTGACCGGGTACTCTTCAGAAGAAAGAGCAGACGTAACCGGTGCAGTAGCCACTGTGAAAGCTGAACAGCTACAGCAGGTGCCTTCTGGTAACGTAGAGCAGCAACTCCAGGGACGTGTTTCTGGTGTTACCGTAATAACCAACGGACAGCCTGGTACAAGCAGTATCGTACGTGTGCGTGGTTTTGGTGCCTTCGGTGGTAATGAGCCTCTCTACATTGTAGATGGAGTTCCTGTTTCTTCTACCAACTTTCTGCAGCCCAACGACATTGAGTCTACCACTGTACTGAAAGATGCTGCCGCCGCCTCTATTTATGGAGCGCGTGCCGCTAACGGTGTAATCGTTTATACTACTAAAAAAGGTAAGAAAGACGGTAGCTTCAACGTAAGCTATGATGGAACCGTGGGTGTAACGCAACCGGGTGAAGTAGACTTTATCCTGAATCCTCAGCAGGAAGCCGACTGGACATGGCAGTCAACCCGGAATACTGCCTGGCAACTAGGGCAGGATCCTACGTTTGATCATCCTCAGTACGGTACCGGCCCTAATCCTGTTCTGCCCGACTATATCAACGTAGGAGGTACTCCTGGCGTGGTAGGTTCTGTAGATCTGGAAGCACAAAGGGAATTTTACAATGTAAACCCTGCCGCGGGTCCGATATACCAGGTAGTGCGTGCCAACAAAGCGGGTACTAACTGGTGGGATGCCATCACCGAGCCGGCCCTGCTGAACAGACACCTAATTGGTTTTTCAGGCGGTACTGAAAGAAGTGCCTACTATATAAGTTTAGGTATCCAGGATCAGGAAGGTATTATCCTCAATCAGGATTTTAAGCGCTACTCGCTGCGTGTCAATTCCGAGCATAATATCACTGACCGTATCCGTATTGGCCAGAATATACAGACCACTTACTACTCTGTAATCGGACTGCAGGGTGGAGCCGGTGGACGTGGTGTAGCCGGATCAGAGTCTCAATTCCTGCAGGCATTCCGTATGCCAGCCATCATACCTATCTATGATGAGTATGGAGGATATGCCGGTACTGCGGCTAATGGTTTTAACAACCCTCGTAACCCGGTAGCCAATCGCCAGAGGAATGCTGATAACACCAGCTATAGCCTGCTGGGATTTGGTAATATTTTCGCAGAAGTTGATATTCTCGAGGATAAACTGACCTTCAGAAGCAGCTTCGGTGGAGGATATGGTAATAGCTATTTTGTTTCGTACGGGCCACCTCAGTACGAAAACTCCGAAAACAACACAACTTTTAACTATTCTGAAGGTGCCAGTACCAATTATAACTGGACTTTTACCAATACACTGGCTTACGAAGAAACCTTCGGGAATCATAGATTAAGTACATTATTGGGTGTAGAGGCATTGAATACAGGGGTAGGCAGAGGTATTAATGGATCTGGACAGAACCCCTTCTCCTTTGACCCTAACTATATCACACTGAGCAACGTGGGTAACCGGGTTGTCAATAGTGGATACGGAAGGGGTGTAAACTTCTTCTCTTACTTTGCTAATCTGAAGTATATCTACAATGATAAGTACATCGTGAACGGTGTGATTCGTAGAGACGGTTCTTCCCGCTTCGGATCAGAAAATCGTTTCGGTGTATTCCCTGCCTTCTCCGCTGCATGGCGTCTCTCTGAGGAGGGCTTCATGTCTGGCCTCACCTGGGTAGACGACTTCAAAATCCGTGGTGGTTGGGGACAAATGGGTAACTCTAACAACGTAGACCCTAACAACCAATTCAGCCTGTTTGCGGCTAGTTTAGGGAACTCATCCTACGATATCACTGGATCTAACAGCAGTGTAGTAGAAGGGTTCTTTCGTAGCCGTATCGGTAACCCGGCTGCCAAGTGGGAAACCACTACTACTTCAAATATCGGATTTGATGGTTCGCTTTTCGGCGGTAAGCTGGACGTGGTTCTTGACATATGGAGAAAGGAAACCGATGATCTCTTATACCAGCTGCCGGTTCCTGCCGTAGTAGGTCCTTCAGCCAGTTCGCCAGCGGTGAACATCGCTTCTATGTTGAATGAAGGAATTGACTTGCAGGTGATCACTCGTGTGGCACCAGTCAACGACCTTAACCTGGAGATTACCGTTAATGGTGGTCTGCTCCGCAATGAGATTACCAGTATTGCTCCTCAAGTACCTTTCTTTGATGCCGGTGGTACACGTTTAGGTCAGGTTATTCGTAACCGTCCCGGATTCCCGCTTTCGTCTTACTTCGGTTACAATGTAGTGGGCCTATTTCAGGATCAGGCAGAAGTGGACAATGCACCTGAGCAGCCCGGCGCTGGTGTAGGTAGATTCAGATTTGAAGATGTAGACGGTGATGGTGCTATTACACCAGACGACAGAACTTATCTGGGTGACCCTGTACCTGATTTCTCCGGTGGTATTAACCTGAGAATGACCTACCGTAACTTTGAATTTACAACTTATCTGTTTGCGCAAATGGGTTTTGAAAACTATCACTTCGCTAAGTGGTTTACTGACTTCTATCCTTCATTCACTGGTGCAGCTAAAGGACAGCGCGTGCTAGATTCTTTTGTACCACAGGAACTGGGCGGAAACGGCGGCAACACTGTGCCGATTTACGAAAACGTATCTAACTTTAGTACGAATACAGAGTCAAACTCTTACTACGTAGAGAATGGAAACTACGCTAGACTAACCAACCTACAAATTGCTTACAACTTTCCTGATGTAATGCTGGAAAGAGTAGGGCTCGACAGGGCCAGGGTATTTGTACAGGCTACTAACCTGTTTACTATTTCTAACTACCAGGGGCTGGATCCCGGTGTTGGTGGATCTGCTGATACCTCATTTGGTATTGATATCGGTAACGCACCGGTTACGCAGGGATATAACATAGGTGTAAGCCTAGGATTCTAAGATTGACTTAAACAAAAACCATAAGTACAATGAAAAATATATTTAGAAAAAAGGTTACTTATATCGCGATCGCTGGCCTGATGGCCAGCGCCATCGGATGTAATGAAGATGAGTTCCTGGAGGTGCCGGTAACCGGACAGATCTCTGAGGCTCAACTTCTTAGTGAAGACGGACTTGACGGACAACTGATTGGTGCGTACTCCGTTCTTAACGGCCGGGGTGGAGAGTGGTTTGGAGGTGCGTCTAACTGGTTGTGGGGTAGTATCCGTGGCGGTGATGCCAACAAGGGTTCTGATGCCGGTGATTTTAATACCATTACGCCTTATGCCCGTCATGAGCAAAACGCTACAAACGGACTGGCCAACGATCGTTGGTTTGCCAGCTACGAAGGTATATCAAGGGTAAATTCACTGTTGAGAAACCTGGAAGTATCAGAAGTTTCTGAATCCTTTAAAACGGCTACGGCTGCTGAAGCCCGTTTTCTGAGAGGTCATTATTATTTTGAGCTAAAAATAGCCTTTAACAATGTGCCGTTTATTGATGAGACGCTTAGTGACGCAGAAGCTGCACTGGTGCCCAATGACGTAGATATATGGCCTAACATTGAAGCTGATTTTCAGTATGCTGCTGATAATCTGCCCGAAACGCAGGCACAGGTAGGAAGAGTGAATAGTTGGGCTGCTAAGTCATACCTTGCCAAGACTTACATGTACCAGGATAAATTTTCTGAAGCTAAGACTTTGCTCGATGATATCATTGCCAATGGCCAGACTTCCAACGGGCTAGCCTACGGCCTGGTAGAAAATTTTGAGGATATCTTTAAGGGCCCCAATGAAAATCACAAAGAATCTATCTTTGCCTTTCAGGCCGCTGCCAATACCGGAAGTATTTTCAATACCAATAATGGTATTGCGATGAACTATCCTTATAACACGGGTCCTTCCGGACCTGGAGAGTGCTGCGGGTTCTTCCAGCCTAGCTTTGAACTGGCAAATTCTTACCGTACCAGTGACAGCGGTCTGCCGCTGTTGGATGGTAGCTATAATAATGAAGCTAACGCAGTAAAAGATGACTACGGTTTATTATCTTCTCAGCCATTTGAGCCGGACCAGGGGCCTTTAGATCCTCGTTTAGATCACACCATTGCTCGTCGTGGTATCATGTTCCTTGACTGGCAGAAGCACCCCGGTGATGCCTGGATTCGTGACCAGAGTTTTGCGGGTCCTTATACGCAAAAGAAGCTTTCTTACTACGAAGCTGATAAAGGGACATTCCAGGACGGTAGCTCATGGACACCCGGTTATCACTCTATTAACTTGATTATCCTGCGCTTTGCAGATATTATCCTGTTGGCTGCCGAAGCAGAAGCCCAACTGGGTAACCTAGGTCAGGCACTTGAATATGTGAATATGATCAGGGAAAGAGCTGGTAACAGCGTAGTGATGGATCCCGATACTGGCGAACCTGCTGCAAATTACGTGATCAGCACATATGGTGCATTTGGAAGTACTGATGAAGCAATGAGAGCCATTCAGTTTGAGCGTAAGTTGGAACTGGCACTGGAAGGTGAGCGCTTCTTTGACCTGGTACGCTGGGGCATCGCTGATTCTGCAGTCAATGCGTACTTTGCTTACGAGGCTACCCGCCTACCTACAAACTTAGGTACGCCTGTAGCCACCTTTACGCCTAATCAGGATGAGTATCTGCCTATCCCGCAGACACAGATTGACCGTCAGCAGACAGAAGGATCTGAGGGTGCAAGTAGTGTACTGATTCAGAATCCCGGATATAACTAATAAATAATATATCTCAATTTAAATAAGAGCCAGGTACACTTATACCTGGCTCTTATTGTTTCTTAAAGTTCTAAATTACGCGGCTTAAATGAGACTAGCCCGAAAGAAACAGCTAAGACATTCCTAGTGAACTAAGAGGATAAAATGAACCTTAAGAAAAGTAGAATAATTTAGAAGGAATGAAACGACTACAACCTGGCTTACTGCTCTTGACACTATGGCTAGCAGCAGCCTGCTCACGACAAGAACCTACCCTTTTTCGTCTGCTGGAACCCGAAGAATCCGGCGTCAGCTTTACCAATACCATCACCGAAAACGATACGCTTAACATTCTCAAAGAAGAGTATGTCTACAATGGCGGTGGTGTGGGTATTGGCGATTTCAACAACGATGGTCTGGAAGATATCTTCTTCACCGGTAACATGGTGAGTAACGCCCTCTATCTGAATGAAGGAGATATGCAGTTCAGCGATATCAGCGAAGAATCTGGAATCCTGGCAGAAGACCGCTGGTGCTCCGGCGTAGCCGTGGTGGATATCAACGAAGACGGCTGGCAGGATGTGTATGTATCGGCGACCATCTACAAGCAGCCGGAGAAGCGAAAAAATCTGCTGTTCGTCAACCAGGGAGTAAATGAAGAAGGGACTCCAGTGTTTGAAGAACAAGCCGAAGCCTACGGTATTGCTGATGATGGTAATACCACACAGGCCGCCTTTTTTGACTACGACCTGGACGGTGATTTGGACCTTTACCTGCTTACCAATGTCATTGATACCAAACTACCGGGCAGCTATCGCGAAAAAATCGTAGATGGCACTGCCCTCAATAACGACCGTCTTTATCGTAACGAGGGGCTGGGCCCCAATGGTCACCCTACATTTACCGATGTGAGCCGGAAAGCAGGAATTCTTATAGAGGGCTTTGGGCTGGGCATCACCGTGTCTGATATCAACCTGGATGGCTGGCCGGACATTTATATTTCCAACGACTATATTTCCAACGACCTCCTCTACGTCAACAACCAGGACGGTACTTTTACCAATCGCATAGAAGACTACCTTAATCATACCAGCCACTCAGCCATGGGCAGCGATGTGGTGGACTTCAATAACGACGCGATGGTGGACATCGTGGCGCTGGATATGTTACCCGAAACCAACCAGCGGCAGAAGCAGATGTTGGGCCCTAATAATTACATGACTTACATTAATAATGAGCGCTACGGCTATCAACACCAGTATGTGCGCAATACCTTGCAGCTCAACCAGGGACTCTCGCCGGAGGGGCATCCGGTATTCAGTGAAATTAGCCACATGGCTGGCATTTTCCAGACCGACTGGAGCTGGACACCACTAGTAGCTGATTTTGACAACGATGGTTACAAGGATATTATCATAACCAATGGCTTCCCTAAGGATGTAACGGACCGGGATTTTGCCTCTTATCGCAATGGTCCGGCTGGTAACGTAGCCAGCCCCATGTTTCTCCAAAAGATGATTCCAGTTGTCAAAATATCTAACTATGCTTACCGTAATAACGGAGGCAATACTGGGGAGGAGCTTACCTTTACTGACAAGACGGAAGAGTGGGGACTAAAAATACCTTCGTTCTCAAATGGTGCTGCCTACTCCGACCTGGACAATGACGGTGACCTGGACATCGTAGTGAACAACATCAATGATCCGGCCTTCATTTACGAAAACCAGCTTAGGAAAAAAAAGGTGGAGGAGCCACAAAACCATTATTTGCGAGTAAGACTGAAAGGTTCGCCCGGTGATATCAAAAGTATTGGTGCCAAAGTGCTGATCAACTATGGTGAAGGCCAGACGCAGTTTATTGAGGACGCCCGTTACCGGGGATACCTATCTACCGTAGAAAGTGGTGCCCATTTTGGCCTGGGAACCCATGATACAGTAGACTCCCTGCGAGTCTTCTGGCCGGGCGGCAAATACCAACTGCTGACCAATGTGCAGGCAGACCAGGTGATCACGCTGGACTATGCCCACGCTGAGAAAAGAAACCGCAAAGAAATCAATCAGGAGCTTCCGCTAAGTGCTACCGAAACTATGTTTGCTGATGCTTCTGATGCGTTGGGTATCAGATACAGTCACCCGGAAGAGGATAAAATAGATTTTAATCTCCAGCGTACAATTCCTCACAAGTATACGCAGATGGGACCATCACTGGCCGTGGGCGATGCTAATGGCGACGGTCTGGATGATTTTTATGTAGGTGGGTCAGCCAACCGGTCTAGTAAGGTGTTCCTGCAACAGGCAGATGGCACTTTCAGCGAGTCAGATCAGTTGGTTGAAAAAGACACGGTGCCGGAAGATATGGGTAGCCTCTTCTTTGACGCAGATAACGATGGCGACCAGGACCTGTACGTGGCCAGTGGGAGCTACGAATTTGTAGATAATCCAGAGGTTAATCAGGACCGGCTTTACCTGAATGACGGAAACGGAAATTTTCGGTACGATCCGGATGCGCTACCAGCGTTTAACCTCGTCAGCTCGGCAGTCAGGGCAGCAGATTTTGACCAGGACGGTGACCTGGACTTGTTTGTAGGTGGCAGGGTGGTACCGGGAGCCTACCCTAAACCCGCTAGAAGTTATCTGCTAAGAAATGACGGCGGGTCTTTTACCGATGTTACTGCAGAAATACTTCCTGAGCTTACTGAATTTGGTCTGGTCAGTGATGCCTTATGGACTGACTTTGACCAGGACGGAAAAGTTGACCTGTTATTGGCCGCAGAGTGGAAGCCGCTGACCTTTTTCAGGAATACTACTGACGGATTTGTGAATGTTACTAAGGAATCTGGCATCAGCGACAAAGTGGGCTGGTGGAGTAGCCTTTCTTCTGGTGACTTTGATAATGATGGAGACACCGACTACATCGCTGGTAACCTGGGGCTCAATTCATCCTACCAGGCATCTGATGAATATCCGCTTTCGGTATATGCCAAAGATTTTGATGAAAACGGTGGTTACGATGCCATTATGGTTAAATATATCAAAGATCGCTCGGGAGTCATGCGCCCTTACCCTATGCATTCGCTGGATGTGATGCTCTCACAGATGATCGGTTTCAAAAGAAGATTTCAAAAGTATGAGGAGTTTGGACAGGTCACGATAGACAGCCTGCTGAGTCCGGAAATGCTGGAGGATGCGATAGTGTATTATGCTAATTATATGAAAAGTAGCTATGTGGAAAACCTGGGCGAAGGAAAATTTGCCATCCGGCCACTACCCATGCAAGCTCAGGTTGCTCCGCTGTACGGTATGCTAAGCCGTGACATAGATCAGGACGGAAACCTTGATCTGCTGCTGGTAGGAAATAACTACGGTACCGAAGTATTTACCGGCCGCCTGGATGCCTTCAAAGGACTGATACTACGGGGTGATGGAAAAGGAGGTTTTGAGGACGTAAGTCTCAACAGAAGTGGATTCTACGTGCCGGGTGATGCCAAAGCGCTGGTAGAGCTAAATGGTCCAAAGGGTTCTGCACTCTATCTGGCCAGCCAAAACCAAGACAGCCTGGTTGTAATGCTGCCAAAACGAAGTAGGCAGGGCCAGTTTCTGAAATTGCGGCCACAGGACGCCTGGGCGGTAGCGACTATGCAGGATGGCAGCCAGTGCCGTATGGAGTTTTACTATGGGTCGTCTTACCTTTCACAGTCCAGCCGCACGATCAGGTTGAACCCGCAAGTAGCCTTAGTACGGATATTCAACTTCCGGGGTGAAGAAAGAACTATAACGTTAACAAATAGGGCTTCCTAAAGACAGACAAAAAGCTACACTAATGATTGGGCCTACGTATGCATGTGTCAATTTAAGCTATGCTAGGCACAGAGAGTAAGTAAAATACCCGGCATTCCTAACTGGCTTAGAAAGTAGTTCCGCTTCAAGAACTGTTTACTGGAGAATCAGCTAAAGTGAGAGCGCTTAACGTACAACGCCCGAATAGTCGCTACCCATGTAAGCGCCCCAGTGTACTGACTCACCTATCCCAATATCAAGCTCTCTTCTCTCTACTCTAAGTTCCTTGAAAGAATAGAAATTTTCGGCATCGCTCATATAGCAGGAGATAATGTCGACCTTACCATCATTATCCAGGTCAGTGATCAGGGGGGTAGACCCAAGATTAGAACCAAATTTACTTTCTTCAAAAGCCAGGATAAACGCTTCCCTTACATCAAAAACTTTCATCTGGTTGCCGTAGCGCCGGGTTACTCCTCCCTCCGCGCCGATCATGGGCAGGTTAGCCGTGACCAGTATGTCATCATAGCCATCTTCGGTAAAGTCAAACACCATAGGAGAAGCGTACTGAAAAGTACCCAGGGTATCCTTAGAAATCAGGCTGCCGTCTTTTCCGTCCAGCAGAATATTCAGGGTGTACTTGGTAGACGGCCAGACACCGTAGCCAAAAGAGGCAAAAAAGTCAGGTACCTCGTCATCACCCACGAAATGCCCGGGCGCTGGCATGGTATAAACCTCGTAGCCGGGGCCTAAGGAGGTCTCCCAGATCTTCTGATGTGTTTTACCATCAATGCTAAGCATACGGCCATTGACGGCATTCACTACAATATCATGGGTGCCGTCCAGGTTTACATCTGTCAGTACGGGGGGGGCAATAAACCCTTTGCCCAGGCCTGAATCAAGTACGGTCGCGTTACTTAGGTTTTCATCAAGCACTTCCTCCAGGCTGGCCAGGTACAGGTAGCCGTTGATGGTTTCCCCGCCCGTCCCAAAGATTACCGATAGCTCGCCGTTACCATTAAAGTCATGTATAACGGGCGACATATAGGTTTCTAATCCATCGGGTACAGTGGCCTGCGCAATGGTACTGCCATCCCGGCTGCTGATCACCATCAGGCTGCCGGCGGGCCGGTCAGTTACGTCGGCTGTAGCTTTAACAAAGCCCCCGTACGAAATCAGGATATCGTCCAGTTGATCCTGGTCAGCATCAGGAATCAGGCAGGGAGTAAGAAAGTTAAGAATGCTAGTGTCATTCACAGCATCCATGCCCTCGTAGTCGGGCAGGTACTCCCAGAGCAGATCACCATTACGGCCATCCAGAGCATAAAGAACTGCGGAGCGGCCCCCGATAATCACATCGGGCGTGGCATCGCCGTTGATATCCTGAAAAACGGCTGAACCAGTGATCTGATTGCGAGCTGGTATGCTCCAAAGTAGAGAACCGTCTTTACCGCTGACTGCCAGCACACCGTAGGGGGTCGCAGTAAATTCTTTGCCACCGGCACCAATCACGA
The DNA here is from genome assembly GCA_964653665.1 of uncultured Porifericola sp. GTDB lineage: Bacteria > Bacteroidota > Bacteroidia > Cytophagales > Cyclobacteriaceae > Catalinimonas. The sequence continues at coordinate 81,897 of CAZZGE010000001.1, forward strand.
TGTCCTGCACGCCGTCCCCGTTCAGATCAGTTGCTCGCGGAGAAGAGGCCGACCCTACCTCTGCTACCGATTGCTGCCAGGAGTCAGGAGTGAAAAAGAAGGTATCTTTAAAGAAGAAAGCAAGTGAGATAATCAGCAAAAGACCTATAACCAGGATGTAGCTTCTTTGCGTTTGGGCCATGTGTGTAATTGAGCTTGTATGTTGGATAGTAGAGATTCTAAATAGATAATTTGAATTTGGACCAAAAACGTTCCGAGCGGGATAGTTTACTGGCATTTGACTGATACCTGTCCTATTTCATCTTTGATGAAATACTCGTCTAAGAGAATTGAGAATTTTTAGGACATCTTCTATTAAAGCGAGCAACTGATACAGCACGTAGTCATGGCTTTAACCATATCTTTGGTGCCTGTCGTGACTGGCGATGTGCATATCATTACAAAAATGCATAATTTGGAAATTCATCTTTCTTAAAAGTCAAATACCTAACCATGATGAATAGAAGAAATCTCCTCAAGCATTTAGCCGGACTACCCCTGGTGGGGGGCTTATTTGGCAGTAGTATTCCCCTTCAGTCAACAGCTTCTGCTGCCGTACCCCGTGATGTAAGCCTGTTCAAAGAGTTGGGAATACGTCCCCTGATCAATGCCCGGGGGACGATGACTTTTTTGTCCGGTTCACTGATGGAGCCCGAGGTGCTGGCAGCTATCAACGCAACAGCTCATGATTTTGCCGATATGCACGAGGTGGAGGACAAGGTAGGCGAGCGCATCGCAGAAATGCTCGAGTGCGAAGCAGCCATGGTTACTTCCGGGGCCGCCTGTGCACTGACGATCGGCACGGCGGCAGCTATCACGGGTACAGATATGGATAAGGTCATGCAGATTCCGAATCTAACGGGTCCTCAGCCGGAGGTGATTATCCAGAAAAAACATCGCTACGTTTTTGACCAGGCAGTACGTAGTGCGGGGGTAAAACTAGTGGAGGTAGAAAATGCTGAAGAAATGGATCAGGCATTTAACGAAAGAACGGCCATGACGCTGTTTTTCAATGCGGCTGTTTCCTGGTTCGGTATTGAAGATAGCATCAATCACGAGGACTTTGTCGCTCTTTCTAAGAAGCATAAAATTCCCTCCTTCATTGATGCGGCAGCCGATGTTCCACCAGTAGAAAATCTATTCAAATACCAGAAGATGGGGTTTGATATGGTTACCTTTTCGGGAGGTAAGATGATACGTGGGCCACAAAGTGCCGGCCTGCTGTATGGCCGCAAAGATCTGATTGAAGCGGCTAAGCTTAACTTCTCCCCGCATGAGAGCCCTATCGGGCGTTCCATGAAGGTGAATAAAGAAGAAATCTTTGGCATGTACGCCGCTCTGAAGCACTATTTGGAAAAAGATCACGAAAAAGAATGGCAGGAATGGATGGGACGTGCCAGGCATATCAAAGAGGTAGTGGAAACCGTCCCGGGTGTAACGGGTACTACCCACATTCCCCAGGGGCGTGCCAATGTTTTTCCCGGCCTGTGGGTCAGCTGGGACCAGGAAAAGGTTAAAATCAAGCCTCGTGAAGTACTCCGGGCGCTGAGTGAAGGGGAACCCCGGATAGAGGCATCGGCCGGTGATGATGGTTTACGCATTGCTGTGGTCACGTTACAGCCGGAACACGTATCCATCTTGGCCAGGCGTATCAAAGAAGTGCTACAGGCGGCAGCATAAGCATGCTATAATAGCTTTGTCGCTCCTTTTTTTTTAGCAGCTATTTTCAACATCTTACAATGGGAAAGTGAGATTTTTTAATCGTTCAAATTAATCTTTGAGGCAAAAGGTACTCTACCCGACGATTTATGTAAGTTACTGACTATGAATAATTTTAGGCATCA
>CAZZGE010000002.1:0-72050 GCA_964653665.1 uncultured Porifericola sp.
AACTGGTATACGCAGACAGCAGTTAGGTTTGAACTGCAGGGTTTTACGCTCAATGTGAATGGTTCTGTTGACATCTCGCAGGAAGGTGTCACCTTCAATGATGGCATGTTACGCTTCAGTGGCGAAACTAGTAAAGGTAATTTTATTCGCATACCTGAGAATGCATTTGCCAATGTAGATTTGGAAGTGAATGGTATCAATGCCCGCTGGAACCTTCTCTCCAACCTTAATACCCGAGACATTATCATTCAGGGAGGATCGTTGAGTGTAGTTGATAAATCTGTGAATGCTCGACGCATCCGAGTACCCATTGGCGTAGAACAGGGAATCAATCTTTCGGGTTCTCAGGTAAATGGACTGGAAGAAATCGATCTGAACGCAAATACTTTAGTAGATTTTTCTAACACTACGTTCCGCTTTGTAAACAGCGGTCAGGAGGAAGCTAACTATACTTTGAACGGTGCCGGCAAAGCCCTGGGGAATATCATTGTAGGGAGTAATACCAACCTTCAGGTAAGTGGTGACAATACGCTAAATAAAATCGTAGTAGAAGGCGGGCTTGTATTAAGCGGAAATAACATACTGGATACCCTTCTACTCTCTGGACAAGCGGATGTAGTTTTTCAGGGAGGAACTACGCAAACCATTAACATTGACTTTAGCGGTACTGGTCAAGCCGGTGACTTGCTGGGTATTCGTGCCGAGGGTGGTGTAGCCAACCTGGTTGCTGAGAACGAGAGCGCCAGATATTGCTTTGACTTTATCGATGTAGAAAATGTAACGGTAAGCGGTATAACGCCTTTCGTGGCAGGTGATAATAGCCAGTTGGGTGACAATACGGAGGGCTGGGTTCCCGGAAACTGCGATAACCTGCTCTTTGCTAACTTTGAAGCTGACTTTTTATGCCCACAGGGGACGGCTATTTTTACTGATTTAAGTACGGGTGATCCCGTTTCCTGGACATGGACATTTGATGATCCACAGTTCAGCAATGAAAGTATAGAAGCCCGGAACCCGGAGTACACTTTCAATTTTCCGGGCACTTACATGGTCACGCTTACTATTTCCAACGGTGAGACCAGCGCATCACGAACACGCGAAGTTGTAGTATCTCCTAATACCAGCGGGTTGACTGTGCCAGAAATCATCCTGAATGGAGACAGCCTGTTTTCCTCAGTAGCTGCTTCTGAGTACCAATGGTATAAGGATGGAACTCCTATTGCAGGGGCTAACAACCGTATACTACAACTGGGTCCCAATCCGGATATTGGAAGCTATACTATTGAGATAAGTAATGGTGAATGTCGCTTTATTTCCGAATCCTTGCTCGTCAATGCTGTACTGGAAGACCGGGCGACCGTTGATTTTCGCTTGTATCCAAATCCCACCAATGGCGTGTTGTATGTTGACTTTCCTCGTAACCTGGCCCATGATTTACCTTTTGTAGAAGTAAGTATTTACAGTCTACAGGGAAATAAACTGCTTACGCATAGGCAGAAGGCAGCTAGCTTGGTACGACCAATGGAGCTTCCTGTATCACAACTCCGTTCAGGAGCATACATTCTACAGTGCAAAACTTCTGATGGTGTCATTAGCCGCCGCTTCTTCAAGCAATAGATACGATACAGGTCTACGCTGCCGTAGCAGTTTTATGCTACGGCACTTGCCTGTCTTCCTGTGAATCATCGCTGTGTGTAATCGATTGCTTCAATGCTGCCTTTCCCGTTCTCTTACCTGGGAAAATAACATAAAAAGCCTCTTTCCTTACGTGGATTTATTTTAATCTGTATGTTTACCTTTTCGTTTTTCCAAGCACTAACAAATACAATGGAAAAATTCAAGCATTGCATAATAACTATATTTTAATGATAAATTTTAATATATCATGTTGTAATATTCTTCTTTTTTTTTATTTTTGTTTTATGTAACAAATAATGAAGAATTATTTCCTCCGAAAGTTGAAATGATTTCACATTGTTTTGCATGTAATTTTTTTAGGCGTTATCCGAGTATAGTCTACTTAGCGTTTAACTAAAGACGTTTTTTTACCGCTTAACTCATTAAATTTTAAACATGAATATGTTTATTAGTTCTAAACCAGACCAGTATTCTAAGGCATCTAAAGTGCTACTCTTAGCTTTGGATATGTCTGCTGCTTTTTTTGTTTTCTGGCAAGCGAAAAGTATCCTTGGAAATACTTTTTCCTTCAGTACCACTGATACCTACACGTTTGGCTTAGTCTGGCTGCTACTTTGGGTCACCATTGGTATTTTTATCAATGGATACGAAGTTGACCAACATCGTACGCTGAACCGTATTATCAGCAACACTTTTAAAATCGCCTTTTTCCATCTTCCTTTTGCCGGAGGTATAGCCTTCCTGATAGGTTTGAACGGACTTACATTTTCAGATCTTATTAGCCTGTACGGTTTGTTCATCTCAATGATCATACTTATCAAATCTACTCTGCTCGTAATCTACCGGTTTATTCGTAATCTTGAGAAAAACCGTAATAAGGCAGTTATCATCGGCTACACGAAGGCGGGAATCAACTTGTACCAGTACCTGGTCAGTGAAAGGGCTTTTGGATACACCTTTGCTGGTTTTTTTGATAAGGATAAAAGTAATCCACTGGTGCAGGGAGATCTGCGTATGCTGAAAAAGTACTGTGTGCGTGAAAATATTGATGAAATATTTTATGCTCTTCCCTATGACAATGAGTTAATCCACGATATTTCATCATTTGCTGACGACAATTTCATCAGATTTGCTATACTTCAGGATATCGGCTCAAAAGAGTTTAGTGCGTCACGTTCGATGGTTTATGATAATGGACTATCAGTTTTCTCTCTACGCGAGCCCAAAAAAACCCGGTCCAATCAGGACAGACCCTACCAACGTGCTCTTAGCATCATTAAAAATGTAAATCTTTAAGCAGATAGTAGTTTTTTCCATCGCTAATAATTGAAAGCCGTTGAAGGTGAAAATAATGATTAATTTTTTACAAATTAATTATCATAGCATAAAGAGAGACGTGTCACAATTGCAGATCTACTTTTTAATTAATAGATTTTTATTTCATAGGGCAAGCGAGACTGTACTCCTTGTAACTGCTCAACCTCCTTCAGCTGTTTGATCTGAGGATATATAATGCCCAGTTCTTTCTTAAGCAGGTAACTGCTGAGCTGCATGTCAAACTGAGACATAAGTTGCTCCAAAAATGTCTTCTTCCGGGGATAATACCTTACCTGGTAGTCTTCTTCTATTTCAGCCTTTTTGATTGCAATGTTGATCGCAGCATTCAATCCGCCCAATACGTCAATCAAATTTCTCTCTTTAGCCTGAAGACCACTCCAAACCCGACCCGAAGCTACTGCTCTTAACGCTTCCACTGACATGTTTCGTCCCTGGGCGGCCTTGCGGGTAAAGTCCTCGTACACACGTTCTGCTGAGTTTTGTAAAATTTCGTATTCAGCTTCCGATAAAGGTTTGGTCACGCGGTAGATATTGGAAAAGGTACCGGTTTGTACTACGTCGGTAGAAATGCCAAGTTTATTGAGCATCTCCTGTACATTGGGTAAAACTCCAAAAACACCGATTGACCCAGTGATGGTATTTGGGTGAGCAACGATCGTATCGCAAGCCATGGCGATTGCGTAACCTCCTGAAGCTGCCACATCGGACATGGACGCGATCACAGGTTTCTCCTGCTGTGCCAGGTTGACTTCTTGCCAGATAGCGTCAGAAGCTATGCTGCTGCCACCTCCTGAATTGATTCTTAAGACAATGGCTTTGACATTATCATCCAAGCGAGCTTTGCGTATCTCTTTAGCAAATGTTTTTGAACCAATGACAGTACCTTCCCCTTTTCCACTCACAATCGGACCGTTCGCTACGATGACACCTATGCGGTTGTTTGAATAATCATCGGGCTGCTGTTCTAATGATTTTTCATATTTCTTAAGGGATATAAACTTTACGTCATCTACATTGATATTACCCTTATCATCTGTTTCTAAACCGAGCTCTTTTCCAATCTGCTCAACGGAAGTATTATAATAAGCAGTATCAGTGATCAGGCCGTACTCTTTTGCCTGCACTGGGGTTTGTACTTTCATAGAGTCAGCCAGGTTCCTGAGTTCTTCCACTGTCATTCCTCTGGTTGCTGCAATGCCTTCCAGGTAAATTTTGTAGAGATTTTCCAGATATTCTCTGGTCTGTAAGCGGCTAGAATCGCTCATGCTCGTACGGGTGAAAGGCTCTACCGCACTTTTGAAATCACCGACTTTAAACACCTGTGCGTCCACACCGATTTTATCTAGCGTCTCTTTGAAGAAAGTCACTTCAACGGCGAAACCATTAAATTCAAGCTGACCGAGAGGATGGACAAAAATATAGTCTGCGACGGAGGCCAGGTAGTAGCCTTTTTCGGACATAATTTCGCTGTAAGCAACAATAAATTTTCCCGATTCTTTGAAGTCCAAAAGGGCTTCCCTGATTTCTTCTAACGTGGCGAAGCCTGCCAGGGTAAGGCCGGGATCCATGTAGATGCCCTGAATCTTATCATTATTTTTGGCAGCCTGAATGGCCCTTTTCAGGCTGATAAGGCCAATGCTTCCGGCACTAGCACCAGGAATAGGTAAAGCGGCAAAGGGAACTTCCTGATTACGTTCCACAATGGGTAAGTTAAGTTCAATTTTGAGAACGGACTTATCCTGGACATCAGTTTCCTGTTGAGAGGAAGTTGACGAAGCAATACCTGCAAAAATTAAGATAATAACTCCGAAAAAAATCATAAGGCCCACAAAAGTAGCCAAAACGGTTTGTAGAAATTTCATGTTCGTTAATTATTTGATAAACGGGTTATAATAATCAATTTTGAGTTGATTGGATAATCAAGTAACTATATAACTAATTTGTACTTTGAAGTTCACCAAAGGTATCTATATATTATTGGGAAGCAATCTGGGGGATCGTATTCAGGTGCTTCAAGCCACAAAAAAAATAATCCAGGAACGAGTAGGAGAGATTCTTCAAACATCTGCCATATACGAAACCGAACCCTGGGGGGTAAGTGATCAGCCGTCTTTCTATAATCAGGTTTTGCTAATACAAACCTATCTTGACCCTCACTGTTTGCTTGAAAATCTGCAGGGGGTAGAAAAAGACATAGGGAAGGTAAAGCTGGGAAAATGGCGTGAACGTTTGATAGACGTCGATATTTTGTATTATCATGATGTGATTCTTAATGATGAAGATTTAACGATCCCTCATCCAGAGATACGCAACCGGCGCTTTACTTTGGTGCCTCTTTGCGAGATAGCTGCAGATTTTGTCAATCCGGTTTTTCAAAAAACCCAGCAGGAAATGCTGCATCAATGCGGAGACAAGCTCGCGGTATGGCCCCTTGCTCAGGTAAAAAGTACGGATACTCAGTAGCGGGGGGTTTGTGCGTCAATCTCTTCAGTCCATGCTAAAATACCGCCTTGCAGATTCAATAAATTATCAAACCCTTTCCGCTCAAGGATCCGAATAGCCTGCTGGCTTCGCTGGCCGCTGCGGCAATGCACAATCACCGGCTTATCCTTAGGAATAATCTGCCAGTTGTTTTCTACTTCTCTAAGAGGAACGAGTTTCCCGCCCAGGTTAGCAATCTCATATTCATAAGGTTCTCTTACGTCAAGGAGCAAGTAATCATCTTGGCGATGTCTCATGGCCCTAAATTCTTGTACGCTTATTCCAGCAACGCTTTCTTTCTGCTCAAACTGGCATCCGCAAAAAGCTTCATAATTTGTTTGCTGAAGGTCAATTTCGGTTTTGTCTTGCAGGGGATTATCGCGGTTCTTGCGGAATTTTAATTTTCGGCTTTCAAAACTGAGTGTATCAAAAATGAATAACACTCCCGCCAGTGGCTTACCCACACCGGTAATCACTTTGATAACCTCATTGGCCTGCAGGCTGCCGATAATACCGGGGAGCACTCCCAGTACACCGCCTTCAGCACAGGAAGGCACCTGACCTGGTGGCGGTGGTGTTGGATACAAGTCACGATAATTAGGACCTCTTTCGTTATCTGATTGGAGGTAATTAAATACAGATACCTGTCCCTCAAAACGATAGATAGAAGCATATACGTTTACCTTATTCAGAATGACGCAGGCGTCATTAACTAAATAGCGCGTAGGAAAATTATCAGTGCCATCGGCTACAACATCATAATCTTTAACAATGTCAAGGATGTTTTCAGGTTTGAGTTTTTCCTGGTAAGTGCGAAGGGCTAAATGCGGGTTTTGTGCAGAAAGACGTCGTGCGGCTGCTTCTACTTTTGGCTTGCCTACATCATCCAGCGTAAAAAGAATTTGCCGGTGCAGATTACTTTCATCCACTGTATCGTGGTCTACCAGACCAATAGTGCCAACCCCTGCTGCCGTCAGGTAGGATAACAGAGGAGCCCCCAATCCTCCACAGCCTACTACCAGCACTCTTGCTGCCTTCAGTTTTTTCTGCCCTTCAATATTAAAGTCAGGAATAAGGATGTGACGGCTATACCTTCGTAGTTCCTCCCGGCTGAGTTGTGTATTAGTCATGATAAAGGGTTGGTAGGTGACGAAAAAAGCCCGACCGTATATCAATCGGGCCAGGGCTATTATTTTTCTTCAAACTTGAGAGAAATAGAATTCATGCAAAAACGCTGACCAGTAGGGGCTGGTCCATCGTTAAACACGTGCCCTAGATGGCTTTCGCAACTACTACAAAGAACTTCGGTACGTATCATGCCCAGGCTGGTATCTCTCTCTTGCTCTATACGATCTTCTTCAATAGGCGCATAAAAGCTAGGCCAGCCACTACCGGATTCGTACTTGGTATCAGAAGAGAATAGTTCCTGGCCACAGGCGGCACATTTGTAAACACCTTTCCCCTTATGATTGTAGTATTCTCCGGTAAAAGCTCTTTCTGTTCCCTTTTCTCTTAGTACACGATACTGTTCTGGGGTGAGCTCTTTTTGCCACTCCTCATTGGATTTATTTACTTTATTTAGCATAAGAATTAGTTTTTGTTAGATTTACTTAAATAACATGATTCGGCTAATAATGATTTGTAAACCCAGTGAACTTGTTACAGACGGCAACGTTCGGCAACTTCATCCAAACACTCATCGTTGAAGCTTGTAGGAAAAATTGATTGACATCAACCACGAAATATTCTAAAAGGAGCATTAACAAACGGTAATGTCCTTTTTTTTGTTGAAGCCAAATTCAGTGAGCTTGCTAGTAAAAAGATTTACGCACTTACATACACCTATGCATTAAATTAGTAAGCTGGAATGATTTTACCGCTCCCTGTAATTTCCACGTCACTAAGCTCAGTAGGGTGATACAGATAAATGTTGCCTCTTCTGAGTAGTTTTCCATAAAGTAACTTTTCTGGATAAAGATGGAAATCATTGTTGCTTTTCTGAAACACCCTTACTTCTCTAGCTCTCATTCGTCTACCTTCAAAAATAGCATTGTTGCTAAGATATTGAACATGCAAGCGGTCAGTTTTTCCTTCTAGAGAAATCGTACCGTACCTCGAGGAAACCACCGTAATATTATCAGCCTTAAGCTTTAGGTTAATGGTACCGGTACCCCGCCGTGCTTCAATTCGTAACTCATCAACCTGCAGAGTATCATCTGTGCTGATGCGACCATAACCATTCTGACATATCAGACTAAGATGGGGGACATAAAGCAGTACCTCTCTTTCCTGGTACTGACGCGTCCAGTCACAGCGATTGTTATCCTGGATCGTGAGTTTTCCATCATTGACGATCAAAGAAATCTGGGTAATGACATTTTTGCCGGCTCTGACAATGGCCCTTTGTTCGGCTGAAGGGAATAACCTGACACAGATGCCATCGTTAGCTTCAATTTTATTGAAAGGGGCTAACGCATAAGCTTGTTCCGTCATTTTCCCGGTACGTGCGAGACATTCATCGATCTCTTCAATGCAAGACTGAAGGCTAAGGTGAATCAATACGAATAGGAGAAAAAGGACGCGTATTTTCAAGAGGAGTACCGCTTTGTAAATTTTTCTTTACAGATCAAAATAAGCACTACAAGGTGAGAAGTACACTGTTTTACCTATAAAGTTTATGCGTTCAGGAGTATACGATTATTAAACACATAATTGAAGTAAAATCGAGGTTTTCAATACACACATGATGCCGGTAAAGGAATAAATAAGCCACTATTTTCGTTAAGTCATCAGCTTATGCATAATTTTATGCTATGTCGCTGAGAGTAAATCAACTTACAAAATTTTTTGGAAAACAGGTGGCCATTAATGCCATCTCCTTTGAAGCCAGGGAGGGCGAAATTTTAGGTTTTTTGGGCCCCAATGGTGCTGGTAAATCTACGACCATGAAAATCGCTACTGCTTACCTACCTCCCAGCCACGGTTCAGTGCAGGTGTGCGGTAAAAATGTGGTTGAAGATTCGCTGTCGGTACGCAAAATGGTAGGCTACCTGCCCGAACACAACCCCTTATACCTGGAGATGTACGTCCGTGAGTACCTTCGTTTTATTGGTAGTATGTATAAGCTCTCAGGTAAAGTGCTGTCGCAGAGAGTTGATAAAATGATTGATTTATGCGGATTAGAGCTTGAGCAACACAAGCTTATCAGTTCTTTATCAAAAGGTTACCGGCAAAGAGTGGGCTTAGCTCAGGCACTGATTCATGATCCCAAGGTACTCATTCTTGATGAGCCTACCACGGGACTGGATCCGAATCAGTTGGGTGAAATCCGACGCCTGATCAAAGAGATCAGTCGTGAGAAAACTGTTATTTTTTCAACGCATATCATGCAGGAAGTTCAGGCGCTCTGTGATCGCGTGGTTATCATCAACCGAGGCAATATTGTGATTAATGCCTCTATGGATGAACTGAAAAACCAGGGACAAAAGAGGGGCGCGTCACGACAAAGGGTTGAGCTTGCATTCGCTAATAAGGTAGAAACGGCATTACTGGAAGAACTTGTAGATGTAGCAACAGTAAACCCAATTGGTCAACACCGTTACCGGGTGATGGCAGAGGAGGGAACCGGTGATATACGCCCTGCTCTATTTCAATTTGCCTGTAAGCAGGGTCATGTCTTGCTGGAGATGCGACAGCTATCCTCGGAAGCGGTTAGCGAGTACGGTAACTCTCTGGAAGAAATCTTCCGTAACCTCACTGTCAATGGTAAGTAACTATGTGGCAACTCTACAAAAAAGAAATCAATACATATCTGAACGCACTAATCGCGTATATTGTCATAGCCGTTTTTCTGACAAGTATTGGGCTGCTGGTGTGGGTTTTTCCGGAAACGAGCATTTTACAGTACGGATATGCTGATATGTATACTTTGTTTTCCCTCACGCCCTATGTATTTATGTTTCTGATACCTGCTATCACTATGCGCAGCTTTGCTGAAGAAAAGAAAGCAGGCACGATAGAACTGCTTCTTACCCAGCCAGTAAAAGATATTCATATTATTTTGGGCAAATTCTTTTCAGCCTGGACAATCGTCATTTTTGCGCTCCTACCTACACTGATATATTATTTCTCAGTGTACCAACTAGGTAGTCCTGTGGGGAATTTAGATACGGCAGGTATAACTGGTTCGTACATGGGCCTGATTTTATTAGGCGGTGTTTTTACTTCAATCGGCATATTAGCTTCCTCGCTGACTGAAAACCAGGTAGTGTCATTTATCCTGGCAGTTTTTCTTAGCTTTTTGCTCTTTAGTGGGTTTAACTCAATCGCATCTCTTCAAGTCTGGGAAAATTCAGCCTATTGGGTACAACGTCTGGGTATTATGCATCATTATGATGCTATGAGCCGGGGTTTGATAGATTCCCGTAACCTGGTTTACTTCCTTTCTATCATTATTCTGATGATTTTAGTGACCCAGCTCAGGCTGGGAAGCCGCAAATGGTGAGCGAAAAACGTAGCACATTGCAGTACAGAAATGGAAAAAATAGTGGAAAAAGAAAATAAGGCTTTTTGGAAAGGGATATCCATCTTCGGATTAGGGGTACTATTCCTTTTTATCTTTAACCTTTTTGCACAGCAATACTTTTTTCGTCTGGATTTAACCGAAGAAAAACGTTATACCATTTCCGATGCCACCCGGCAGATGCTCCTTGGCCTGGAGGAGGATGTAGAAATTACTGTATATCTGGAGGGAGATATCAATCCGGGCTTCAAGCGTTTGCAAAAAAGTGTTGAAGAAACTTTAGAAGAATTTAAAGTCTATACCGGCAGTAACCTCTCTTATCGCTTTGTCAATCCGCTGGATGCCGTAGCTCCTGATCAGCGGCAGGATTTTTTTGTACAACTGGCTGGTATGGGTATAGAGCCTACGCGCGTCTACGACGAGGAAGACGGCCAGCGGATGCAGAAACTCATCGTGCCGGGCGCGGTAATTTCCCATCAGGGTCAGAAAGCTGGTGTAATGCTGTTGAACGGAAACCGGGCAGCGGGAGCACAGGAAGCGCTCAATCAGTCTATTGAAAACGTAGAATATGAACTGGCCAATGGAATACGCCGGTTGGTCGCAGAAGATCAAAAAACAATAGGTATTTTAAGAGGTCATGGTGAAATTGAAGGAGTAGAGGGATCAAGCCTGCGAAGTAGCGTAGCATCATTTTATAAAGTAACTGACATCAATATCACTAAGGTTTCTCGTATTCCGGAGGTTGAGGTACTCATGATTAACAAACCCAAAGAAAGATTTAGCCGAGAAGATAAATATAAGCTGGATCAGTACATTATGCAGGGGGGTAAGGTCATGTTTTTTATTGATCCCTTGTATATAGAGATGGACAGTATTACCGAAAATGGTTCTATTGCCTTTCCCTACGATCTGAACCTGGATGATATGCTTTTCCGATACGGGGTGCGGATCAATAAGACGCTGGTACAGGATATAAAATCCGGCGTGTATCCGTTTGTAGTGGGTGATGTAGGAGGGCAGCCTCAGATAGTCTCGCTTCAGTGGCCATTTTTTCCCATTGTCAACCGCTACGGCGACCATCCCATTGTCAAAAATATGAACGCCATGTATCTGCAGTTTGTCAGCGAGATAGACACGGTTTTGGCAGAAGGCGTTAGGAAAACACCTTTGATCTTTACCTCGGAATATTCTAGGGTTTTACAGACGCCTATCGTAGTGAATCTGATGGAACTGCGGGAAGCACCACGTCCTGAGCGCTTTCAGGACGGCCCTCAGGCAGTAGCCTACTTGTTGGAAGGTACCTTTACTTCGGTATTTAAAAACAGGGTCTTACCAGACATAGCTTCTGCTTCCACATTCAGAGAAGAAAGTGTGGAAACCAAAATCATTGTGGTGGCTGATGGTGAAGTGGTAAGAAATGAAGTAGATCGTAAAACCGGTGAACCACTCCCCTTAAAATTTGATCCAGTTACAGAGCGCAACTTTGCCAATGAAGACTTTGTGCTTAATGCACTGTCTTATCTAACTGATGAAAACGGCCTCATCAATGCCCGGGCAAAGGAGATTCGGATACGACCCTTGGACCAGATAAAGGTAGATCAGCAAGCTACCGGCTGGCAGTTATTTAACCTGCTCGTTCCTATCGTACTGGTTCTGGTTTTTGGCTTTACCAAAGCGTATTTGAGGCGGAGAAAATATGCCAGGCAATAAATGAAAAAGGTGCACTCTTCAGCGCACCTTGTGTTAATCAGGTAATTCCGAAAATAGCATCCATCTTTTGGGAGATAAAAGCCAGCCGTTCCTTACCTCCTCCTTTGACTTCAGCTGAGGCCCAACCTGAATATCTGATCTTTTCTAGTGCATTATTCACTTTCGGCCAATTACAGTCGCCCTCCAGAAGTTCTACATCAAAGCCTTTCCAGATACCTTCGTCTGTCTGTTTTCTACGGCTATACTCTTTGATGTCCAGTTTAAAGATACGATCTCCCAATGCTTCAATCCAGTGCTCTGGCCAGCCATAGCGAACTACGTTTCCCACGTCAAAGTACCAACCTATCAAAGGGTGATCAAACTGGTCTACGTAACGGGCAGCTTCCAAGGGGCTGAGCAGGAAGTTGTTCCATACGTTTTCAAAGGCAATCCTGACGCCTGTTTCCTCAACGACAGGTAACACCTTTTTGATTTCTTCTTGGGACCTCTGATAAGCCTCCTGGTAGCTAATCTTGTCGTTGACAACGCCCGGAACTAAGAGTACGGTAGTACCCCCGTAAGCCTTACAGTCTCTAAGCGCTTGCTCAGTTGCTTTACGGCAACGGTTGCGCACCTCCGGATCAGGATCCGAAAGCGGCGCTTTCCAGTGCATGGAATTGATGACGCCCGGAATCTGAAGACCAGATTTTTCCTTGGCTTCCAGCACATCGTCTATGTTGATATCACTGGGAGAGTCCATTTCAACGCCGTCGTAACCGATGTCGCGTAACATCTTAAATTGGTCAACGATCGGCATTTTCTCCTGCACCATGCTATACTTCAGAGACTTTTTGATCTGTAGTGTAGGTCGTTGCGTTGAGGCAAAAGCACGAATGGGGAGGTTAACCGATAAAGCTGCTGCGCCCATTGCTGATGCTCCACTTATTTTTACAAAATCTCTTCGCTTCATTGTATAGACGATTAGCTAAATTTAGTAATACCGGGCTTGGGAACTTCAGAAACAGGATAGTCTAGTGTCCGAGTATATTCGTCAGGCCCTAAATTCTCTTCAGAGTTCATAGCATCTTCCCAGGTGATTACCTGTCCGGTGTAAGCTGCCATACGTCCCATGATAGCCAGCATTGTGCTCTGTGCCATGAACTCGTCACTGATCGTCTCTCCTTTGCGAATTGCTGCAAACAGCTCATCATGCTCTGTCTGATACATATCGTTTTGCTCACCTCTGTAACGCCATTTCTGATCAGCGTTAATTTCATGCACGTTACGTATACAGTCTACTGTGGCTTTACCTTTATTACCCATCACTTCTACTGCATAGCTATTGGCACAGTTGAATTGCTGTCGGCTGAAGTGAAAACCTTTTTTTCCACCTTCAAAATCATATACAATAGCGAAGTGGTCGTACACATGGCCAAATTTAGGGTCAGTTCTGACCTGACGGCCTCCGGTTCCTACACAACTTATTGGTGTCTCGTCACCCAGTGCCCAGACCATCATATCCAGGCTGTGAACTGCCTGCTCAGTAATGTGATCTCCTGAAAGCCAGTTGTAGTAAAGCCAGTTTCTGAGTTGATACTCAGCTTCTGTCCAGTCAGATTGTCTCTCCTTAGACCAAAGTGTACCTGTGTTGTAAGTATTGTATATGGTATGAATATCGCCGACTGCACCATCCTGAATTCTAGTAAAAGCGGCACGCTTGGGAAAATGATAGCGCCAGCAGAAACCAGACATGAGCGAAGTATTCTGGGCTTTCGCCTTCTTGATAGCATCCATAACCTTACGAATACCAGGGACGTCTACGGCCATGGGCTTTTCGCAAAACACATGCTTACCGGCATTGACAACCTCAGTAAGGTGATCAGGACGGAAACCGGGAGGAGTCGCAAGGATCACAACGTCTACGTCGGAAGCAATGAGTTCTTTGTAGGCATCAAAACCAATAAACTGGTGATCTGTATCTACTTTTATACGATCGCCATGACCTTTTTTCAAGCTTTCCATGCTTTGGTTCATCCTGTCAGGAAAGATATCAGCCATGGCAGTGAGAACTACATTATCGTCAGCTTTTAGCGCCTGATTGGCAGCACCGGTACCTCTTCCTCCACATCCTACCAACCCTACTTTCAGGGTATCCGCATTGACGTTGGCACTTGCCTCTTTTGGGCTTATAAAGTTAAGTGCCAGGGTACCTCCAACTGCTGCTGCACCAGTTGATTTGATGAACTTGCGTCTTGAAGCATCCAGTTTGTTAAGATCTTTCTTTTCCATAATTGTTGATTGGTATGTGCTTTTTGTGTGTCTAATATACAAATTATCTAAAAGAAGACTGAAAAAAAAGAGTCCAGAAGACTCCGGGGCTGATATACGTTTTTCTGGGAAAAGCTTACAACGAAGCTAGCGAGTAAAAATTTTAATTTATCTATAATTTATATGATTTATATTAGGGTTTCATCAAAATTTCAGCCTAATGATCAGCATGCATAATCATTTAGGGGGCACACGTTGGCTCCATCTTTGGATTTTCATCAAACAATCTCTCAAATCTTCTGAAGATGAAAAATACTTTACTCAAGTTCAAGCTTTGGTGCACAATCCTGACAAGTATCAGGCTGACATGCAGTGTTTTTTTTATCACACATCTCATAACTTAAAAGGCTCTGTGTCTCGACTCAATGGACTGGTTGAACTGCTAATGATGGATAGTAGTCAAGATATGAGTAAGCAGTATCTGGTTAGAATTAACCGAGAGGTAAAGCAGATGAATAAAATGCTAGGTAAACTTCAAATCATCAATGAAATAACAAAATGTGAAGAGGATGAGCAAGTATGCCAACCAGAGCAGATTATCAACCAAGTACTGGGTAAATACCAGCATCATATATCTGAGAAAAATATATTCATCAGAATCTATGCTGAGGAAGATTACGCAATACAATGTAAAGAATCTTTACTGTTCTGGACACTGGATAACTTAATAGAAAACGCTATCGTATTTAGCCAACTTGACGGTGATCATCAGTCGTATATTGAAATATATCTGAGTGAAGTAAATGGTCAGCTGAAGATAGTTTTGGAAGATAATGGAGAAGGTATCAGGAAAGAGAGTCAAGAACGTGTAAAAGAACTTTTTTATCGCGATTCTCTTCGTTCTGAGGGAGGAGGTATTGGACTTTACATTGTTGATGAATGTATCAAAAAACTAAAGGGAAGCATCAGAGTGCAGAGTGAAACAGCCTGCTATACTCGTTTTGAACTAACCTTACCCAAGCTGATGTATGTACAAAGGAGCATCAAAACTTTACAAGAAAAATATCATAAGGTGTAGTAATCTTCCTTTTCGTGATCATGCACTCGGATAACACCGTTGATAGTAAGGTCAGTTAAAATACGGTTGGCTCTTCGTTTTGAAATATTTACAATCTGCATAAACTGCTTCAAAGTAATCTTCTCATGGCTACTCAAATAATTTAGCAGTCTTTTTTCTTTAGAACCCACACTGACCAGGTTTTTTTTTGGTTTGTTAGTATCGGTGGCTAATTGTCCTTTCAGCATCAAGCCAATCATTTGTTTGCTGGCAGGGATACTCTTATCGCGTTGTCTTACATACACATGACGCTGTTCGTTTTCGTCCCGCACAAAATGGGGCTTGTACTTACTTTCATTGACTTTAACGATCAGCACCGTTTTGTCCTCTTTCTCATCTTCTACTTCATGATAGTGTAGATGAATAGGCGGGTCACAGTAGAACTCTGCAGCTGTTTCCAGGATATATTTTTCTTCTTCAGGATCTACGCCCAAAATAGATCTATCATCCTTTACTCCCACTAACAACTTTCCCCCTTTTGTATTGGCGAAGGAAGTAATGGTTTTTGCAATTTTGTAGGGATCAGATATGGTTTGCTTGAAATCTACTTTTTCTCCTTCCCCCTTATGAATCATTCTTTTTAGCTTCTTCATGACTTTAGAAAGTAGGGAAATACCCGTTGACAGTTAATAACGGCTACCTACCACAACTTTGTTTTTACTGACCTGTATATTTCCTGAAGTATCAAAGGTTTCTGACCAGATTAGATAGTAACCATCTTTGGCTCTTCTCTGATGATCATCAGTACCATCCCAAATAAATTCATTTTCTGAGGACAATGAGGCGTTTTGTACCAGTTGACGAATCAGATTACCCTGAGCGTCAAATATCTGCAGATTGACCACTGCACCGGGATTGGCTGCGTTCACACGAATGCGGGTATAATCCTGAAAACCAGAACGGTCCGGGTAAATCACAGGTGGGTCTACACTCAACTGACCGGCGTGAAGTTGTCTTTGCATCCACTGAGAATTCTGATACCCTGGAGTGGCGTAGCCTACGGTAGAGGCAGAAGACTGCCACACTTCGGGCGTGTTCTCCGAGCCATCCCAGCGAATCCTTTCCAAAGATACCCCTCTTTCTTCCTGTAACAAAGGATGATGCCAGTCTGGTGAGAATGATACCATTTGCATAATGCTATCCCTCTCATCCATCAATAACAATTGCTCGCCTTCAGCTAATAAATTGGGGAAGTGTAACATTCTATAGATGTGGCTATTGCCTGTTGATGGTGGGTAATCGGCTTGTAGTATATCAGTGTCTTTAGTAATAGCCAGATAACTATGGGGAGCCATCACTAGTGCCTGGTCACTAATTACGTAAGTGGTTAAACCATCGGGCTCCTCCAATGCAAGTTTCCAGTTTTTCAGACTAATGTTCTTGGAAGAGTGATTATACAATTCCACGAAATCAACGCCACCCGGACGGGGATGAAACAAAATTTCACTTAAGAGTACGTCTCCTGGATTGTGAGCTTCTGGTAAATAGAAAGTAAAATTTTGTGTGTCCAGGTTAACATTGCCCGAGCAGTCTGCTACGTAATGTACATGAAGCTGATAGGCAACGCCTGATTGTAACTTTTTGTCCAGTGACAGATGAATGGTGCGCTGATTCGGAAGTAAATGTCTCTCGGATACTATTTGGTTATCTACCCTAAATTCCATCTCTGAAATGGCGCTTGCCAGG
Organism: uncultured Porifericola sp.; assembly: GCA_964653665.1. GTDB lineage: Bacteria > Bacteroidota > Bacteroidia > Cytophagales > Cyclobacteriaceae > Catalinimonas. The sequence goes on from CAZZGE010000002.1 coordinate 16,740, forward strand.
AGCTTTTCGTCAAACTCAATGCGTATAAGGGATGGGCTCTCAGTTACAACATTGACTAACGATGGGGGAGTGTTATCGGGATTTTCATTAGTCACAGAATTTGATCTTCCAGGCGTTCCTCCTGATGGGTCCGTTGAAGCTGTCCAGTTTGATCTTTCCAGGCATGGATACCGTAGGTCCACCATTTCCAATGACCATCCTCCCTTCCGTTTAAATTCGTCATTGTACCAGCTTTGTTCGTAGGAGACCTGGTGTAGGAGGGTGTTACCGTCCGGTGACGTCAGGGTTATTTGATCACTCTCGTTATTGAGGTTTGGAAACGATGAAAGTGCCAGGCTGGTACTTCGTTGACCCATTTCCTGGTAGTCACTGTCATCACAAAGGGTGAGATAACGACCGGGTAACAGCCATGATGAGGAAAGTGTACTACTTTGGTTATTATCCTGCAATACAATGCCTCTTAACTGTAAAGGCCGGTTGGAGTTGTTGTAAATCTCTACATACTCAGCATCAGGTAAATCCTGAGCGGGTGTTGGGTCAGCCATCACTTCAGTAATGATGAGCTCGTTCAGGCTAGCGGGTTGTGTTGATCCTAAGTAATGACGACTGTCCGGAATACGCATGTGATCCGTGTCTTGGATTTGCGAAAGCGTAAGTGTGTGGAGTTTGTTACTTTCAATTGTCTCAGAAAAAGCTAACTGGATAAGCTCTTCTTCAGCGATGTATTGAGCGGCTATTGGTCTTTCCTGCTCATTAAGTAGATAATTTAAAGGATCTTCAGCCGATTTAAAATCCAGAGGTTTCTCCCAGGTGATATGAACGGTAGTAGGGCCCGAAAGCGTAACGTCTTCTACATAGCTATGATACATAAACGACATTACTTGTTCTTTGAAAAACAATTGGTAGCGAAGCCCTTCACGAAAGGCATCAGGAAAAAACAGACGTACCCGATCTGGACTGATTTGCTGGATAGAATCTGGATTGATGCCCTCAAGACTAAAGAATGAAACCGGAAGGTTTGTCTCGGGGCGTGTAAGTTGAACTTCAAGGGCACGGTCTGATATTGGAAAAAAGTGGCCCATCGTTGTCTGCTGGTTTTCAAGACGTATTGGTATAGCAGATGAAATCATATTTTGGTTTAAGTCGCTGAGGTTAATTAGTTCAAAAATAGCCTGTTGAAGCGTTTCTAGTGAAGCGAAGCTCAATATGATTTTATCAGGAGTTAGCTGTAAATATTTGATAGTATAGTCCTGGGTAAAGGGCTCCTCTACGCTGATTACTTCTGATGCTGGTAAGATCGGTTTCTTAATTGGTTCATGGAAAATTAGCATGATTTGATTGGGTGTATAGAAGTAAGCAGTATCTAACTCTGGAGCTTTGAGATCAAAATAAAACCGAAAGTCCTGATCAGGGTCACTGTGATTTTTTCGTTGATCTGCAAGTCCGGAAATTCCTATTTCAAAATACTCTTCCTGGGAGAGGGGCGATGGTAGATGAAGTGTGAGGTGCTGATTCTCTATCTGATATGTTTCAGGTACAATGACTTCATCATTAAGATAAAGGGTAAGTGAGGCGTTAGGCACTTCATGAAATTTTTCACTCATTGTTAGCCGAAGCTCAGTAGCAGAAATTGTTTCTATTGCTTCAATCTCAGGTCCATCAGTGTCGTAGTAAAAACGGCGGATGGGCGTAGACAGGCGCTTACCAACTGTATCCACCAAACTGCCAACTGTTAGTTCATGGTACTTGTTTTCTAAAAGTGAACTGGAAAAAAAGAGCTGGATAACACGAGAATTTTGTGGATGCTGAATCACCCGTGCAGGTTTACCAACCGATCTGTCTATTGAAAACCCAGCAGTTTCCAGACTGGATAATTCAGGGGCTCGTTGAAGGTACACATTCAACTGAAACGCATTAATTACTTCCACACTATCTATATCATCCTGATAACTGAAAGTGAAAGTTTTGGGCTCATGAGGTGGAATCATATTTCCATATTGATCTATCATTGCAGAAACCCGGAGCACATGATCCTCTATCACGCGGAGAGTGGTCGAGAAATCTAACAGAACACTGCTACTATCTGCAGTCAGAGTAGCCCTTCTGGGTCTGAGGTCTAGCGGAATCAGTTGATAATTACTTTCCCTTTCGGCTGCCGTTTTTTCCAGAGATTCTGAAAAAACTACTTTAACGGAAGCCGTATCTGTAATGATAATATCCTTAATAAAAGGTGGGTCTAAATCAAGATACAGTGAAGAAGTAAGTACGTTCGCAACGTTATTTTCACAATCAGCGATGTTGCTAACATGGATCTCATAAGTTGCGTTTGCAGTAAGGAGTGTGTTTAATTGAAGTAATAGCGTCGTTGAATCAGCATCATAGAAAGTTATATTATCAGGATGAAGTGTGCTATTGATGAAAAAGTCATCTTCCCAGCCTTCTGTTTTGATAACTTTTTCGTTAAAAGTGAGCAGTAAGCTGTCGTAGGAGAGCGCAGAAGAAGTAAGCAGGACAGGGGCTGATGTATCCTCGATATCAGAAAAGACGCTATTCTGTAAACCTGGCGTCGCTCCTTGCTCATGTGTCGACAACGCATAGTTTTCTGAAATGCCACAGGGCGTTATGCTGTATATCCTTTCTGTTGAAATACCAGCACCTACATCATCTGTATCGTAATCATGGGTATCTATCAAGGTGTTATCAGGTGAAGTAAGGCTGATGGTAGCACCGCTATTGGAAAGTCTCGGCCAGGTATCTGGGTTGATTACATCCCCTAGGTCACTATAAATGTCGCTGAAATCAGGGTGGCTGAGTATCACATATGACCCGGGCAAGAGAATAAATGACGGTAAGGCTTTCCCGTTGATTGTCCAGGCTTCCAGGTTGTAGGGGTGGCTGTCAGTGTTAAATAATTCAATAAATTCTGCATTGCTTTCATCAGGTAAAGTTCCCAGTGAAGGGGTTGGGTCAGCGAAGAATTCATTGATGACGATGCTCTGCCATCGAGGTGGAGTGGCTTCAAAATACAAGATACTGATCGTAGTGTCAGCCATTGCATTATCACTCAAATCGCTTAGGCTGGTAATGGTTAAATCCTGGTGGATTCCATTGGTCATAGGATCATGAAAAGACAGCCGAACTGTATCGTTGGTATAGTTGACCTCTGAGGGTGATTGACCCGAAAGAGAATAGTTTTGTGGGGCTGTTGCTTCCGAAAAATACAATGCTTCACTGAAAGCCAGATAAACAGTTTGGGCATCAGTTACCCTGGCTGCCTCTACTGCCGGAGGCGTGGTATCGGGTACAGGCGTTCCGGTAACCAGAAAATCGTCAAAAAAGAAAGCAGAGGAACGGGTGGAGGTATAGTCACAATAAATACCGAAGTATTTGCTTTCGGTATATGTATCATCCCAGGCGACACCTTCGGTCGTGTACGCTGACTCCATAGCATTTTTTACAGCGAGTGTCCAGTTGCCGGTGGCATCCCGATTTACCCTGACAAAGATCTCGACGGGTTTCATGTCTACCCGGTCGTCAGCACCATCAATAATTTTGGTATCGCCTGTACCATCCTGGCGGTAAAGGCTAACCTCGTCCTGACTCCCACCTATTTCTACAAAATACCCATGCAATGGATCAGTCAACTTTGCTTGATCAGACACCAGGTAGACTCTGCAGTAATTTGATGATGAAGGATTTTCACTGACCTCTACGTAAAAATTCCACTCTGCATCAGCCACAGCTTCTGACCAAGTGCTCAGGTAAGCATTACTGCTTTCTGCAGGAGCGTTGAGCTGTAACTGATAACTAACATTGATTTCATACTTGGTTTCATTCCCACTCCAACTTGGGTGATCACTGAAATTACCATCCGAAAAATCATCATTGAGTTGTGCCAGGGCAGGAAGCAAGATTCCCAGATGAAGGCTTACGAGAAGGAATATCTTTTTCATCGTTACGAGTTGTACCTCTGTCAGTTATCACAGTGAAACTAAATTTTTGCCCTGATATTTTTATCTACTTTTAAGGAGTAATAGACCATGTGTAAGGTTATGTACTTCATCCGTGTTATCCGAAGGACTTCCGTCTTACTACTCATCATAATATCAGTAAATCTTCATGCACAGAACCTCCCAAGTGGAGCCCAGGCCGCCGGTTTAGGGTTTGCTACGGTAGCACTTGAAGGAAGGATGGGTGTCTGGAGCAATGCCGCTGGCTTAAGTACAGTCAGAAATCGGCAGATACTGAGCGGCTACGAAAATCGCTACGGACTTATAGAGGGCTTGCATGCCATGCTAGGAGCATATCTGCATCCGTTTCGTCAATCTGCCGTTGGCGTCTCCTTTTACCGCTTTGGTGATGATATTTTCAGTCAGCATAAACTCAGCTTAAGTGCCGGGCATCAGATGGGGCAGTTTAGCGGAGGTTTGCGGCTCAATCAGCACCAGTACAGCATGGAAGGTGCTGACACACGTTTTGCCCTGGCGATAGATGTAGGCGCTATGATGAGACTTTCCTCCCAACTACGAATAGGCATGCAAATCAGTAATATTTCCCAAGCCCGGGTTTCCCGGCAAACCGGGGAAAGAATCCCTAGCATATTGAGTGTAGGCATAAATTATCAACCTGATCAAGGGCTTAATTTGCTGGCAGAAGTTACCTATGAGTTGGATTATACCCCGACTGTAAAAGTAGGTCTGGAGTATCAGCCGGCAGAGCTTATTTCGCTCAGAAGTGGCGTGAATAGTGGTCCCCAGCCTCTTTTATTCATGGGTCTGGGACTCAGACATCGCGTCATCCATTTTGACTATGTGTTGGAAATGCATCAGCAATTAGGCGTTGCGCAGCACATTGGTTTAGCTTATCAATTTCTAGCCAATGCACAGCCATAGCGCCCTGTTCACTGCTACGATATTGTTTTTCGTAGTGCTTCATGGAGTAGCCCAGCAAACTCCTGCGGAGGCCGTAGAATCCATCCTGGAGGATATTCTTCCTGTACAGTACGAAGCAGAAACAGATGTTTCTCTGATCTACGAAAACCTCATCCAATTCTATCAGGAACCTCTCAATATTAATGCTGCTGGGGCCGGAGACCTTAGACTATTCTTTTTTTTAAGTGAGCGGCAAATCAACAATATCCTCCGCTATCGTGAACACTACGGCCATTATCTGAGTCACTATGAGCTTCAGTATGTACCTGGTATGGATCGGTTGAGCATTGAACGGCTACTGCCCTTCATTCGGATAGAAGGTGTTGAAAGTAGAAAGCTCGCTCTTAAAAAGCGCTGGCAACAAGCCACGAACCGCTATCTTATTTTGCGTCAAAGCAGAATTCTTGAACCTCAAAGGGGCTATCTGATCGCAGATACCCTTACCGATGCCGCCCTCTACAATCATTACCCGGGAAGCCCACATCAACTGTATAGCCGCCTGCGCATATCCCGTCCCGGCAGTATGAGCCTCGGGTTTACGATGGAGAAAGACGCCGGTGAGCAATGGAAATGGCAGCCTGCTGAGGATAGGTACGGTGCGGATTTCTGGTCATACCATGTGCAACTTGAACGGGTAGGTCCGTTGGATCAGGTGACTGTGGGAGACTTTACCCTACAGACCGGTCAACAGTTGGTTTTGGGTAGTGGACTGGGCTTGGGAAAAGGGGCAATGACTGTACGTTCGGTAGGCAGAAGCCAACAGGGAGTACGGCCCTATACTTCGGCGATTGAAGGCGGTCATTTCCGAGGTAGTGCAGTCAGCCTCAAAATACCCTATACCAAGAATAGACTAGGCCTAACCGCATTTTTTTCTTCAACCCGGAGGCACGCCAGTTTGAAGTATAGTAGCGTTGCCGAGACAGCGCATTTCAATACCATTGATCAGAGTGGTCTTTTTCGTACACAGACAGAACTCCAAAAGAAAAACCAGGTGGATGAACAAACGACGGGAATAAACCTTTTTTATACCAACCGTTTTCAAAATTTGCAGGCGGGTGTAAATTTTCTCAATCTACGTTATAGTATTCCCCAGCTTCCAAACCAAAGGCTGTATAAGGCTGTAGGGTTTCAGGGTAAGCATCATCAACTGGCCAGCAGCTACTTTACCTACCAAAAGGGACACTGGCACGCATTCGGTGAAATGGCTATTTCATCTGACTGGGAGCGAGGCTTGGTAGGTGGTATCAGCGCTGTGCTCAACTCATACCTGGAGAGCGTTTGGCTCTTTCGGCATTACTCTCAGGGATTTCATAGTCCCTTTGGAAATAGCTTTGGGGAAGCCAGCAGAAATACCAATGAAGAAGGCCTGTACTGGGGGCTACAGCTTGAGCCATTCGGTAGGGTGAGACTAAGTGCCTTTTATGATGTCTTTCGGTTTCAGTGGCTGCGCTTTCGGGTAGATGCACCTTCACGAGGCTATGAGTACTTGGTTCGTGCCAGCTATGAAATCAATCGTGACACCGATATACTTTTGCAGTACAGGCAGGAGAGTAAGGGTACTAATCTGAGTAGCGATACGGTATCATTTCGGCCAGTAGAAAATGGGATTCGCCGTAATGCAATGCTGATCTTTGAACACAGGCCAGCGGAGGTTTTACGACTGAAAACGCGTCTTCATCACAGCGCTTTCTCACTTCATGATTCCCTGAGTTACGGGTGGGTGGCTGCGCAGGACATAAGCTATACCTGGAAACGACTTAAACTAGACGCGCGAATAGCCTTCATCAGTACGGATGATTATCAGAACCGACAGTATCTGTATGAAAATGACCTACTGTATAGCTTTACCGTACCAGCTTACGCCGGGCATGGATTTCGGTATTACTTATTGATGAGATATAAGCTAAACCGGTATCTGAGTAGCTGGGTACGATGGTCAACTACAATTTATGAGGATCGCGATGTAGTAGGCAGCAGCCTTGATGAAATTGACGGAAACCGACGTAGTCAAATAAAAGTGCAATTGATCTATAAGTTCTGATATCTAACGGAAGATAAGCTTACGGTTGAGTTGATCATCTCTCTGAAAAAGTGTTATAACATAAATGCCTGCAGGCAGGTCTAATTCTATGGCAGACCCAGCGGGTACTCGGTTATGAAATGATTGAAGAAGCCTACCCCTCAGGTCTGTAACCCTGAAGCCATCAATATCTTGGTTTATTCGGACCCCGCCTGGAGTGGGGTTAGGGTAGATGAGCAATGGAGCTTCACTGGTGAATTTTTCCTCCGTACTCAGTACCACATCTTTTCGTTCACGGTCAAAAACTGGGCGCATCATCAGACTACCGCTCAGGTCTTCGTTCTGATCCCAGGCACCTGTCACATTGTAAAAAATTCTGTCGGCACGGTCGTTATTTTTGTCAAGGCCAACGGCTATAAATGTTTCACCCTGCTGTTCGTAGCCAATAAAAAATGTGTCTTCTACAACGACTGGTGAAGATAGCTCAAAACGAGTAAACTCATCCAGGAAACCGTTGCTACTCGCCTGGGCCTGTTCTGCCCGTAGTACAATTTCATTACCGAGAGAATCGGTGAGATCATCCCAAACCAGCAATCTGATAGGAACTGACTGTTGGTTCCGGGTAAGTGGCGGAAAATATATATCCAGGTGGGTGAGAATATCTGACTGGGGCGCCTCAAACTGGTAAGCTACCTTACCACCATTTAGATTTAGCTCTACGCCAAACTCAGCTTCACCGTCATCGTAAGCAAAATAATCATCCAGCACATAAGTAGCCCGTACTGTATCATTGACCCGGTAATCTACATCCCGGAAAAAAAGAGTATCCTGACCTTTGATTTCGTCAATCAAAAAATTATCACCCGAAGTGATGTGAAACTCAGTTTCTAGCCGTAATGAATCTTGACGAGTATCTATTAGGTTGGGATTAAAAGCACTAGCACTGATGGTACGCCTGTCAAAGCCAGAGGGAATGGGACTGAGCGCCTGGTCATTATTGAGCAACTGAATGAGCTCGCCAGTCTCACCATCGCTGATCAGTGCTGAAAAACGTACCGGTTGTAATTGTACATTTAGATTATAAAAATCTACGCTGGATACTCCTTTATAACGATCCGGATGATTTTTGAACTGCGACATAGGCACCGCCGAATACACGCCCAATACCGAAGTAGGCAGGCTGGTCAAAGCCCTGTCCAGGTAAGCAGTGTTGGCAGCTGATCGCTCGCTGTTCAAATAGACGTAATCTAAGTTCCAGGTGTCAAACGCGCCCGAGAGACGATTGAATGACTGGAAGCGAAACTGGAAGGCGCTGTGAAAATACCCCGGATTAAGTAACTGGATCATTTCCTGCTGAAAAACATCAGTATTTAGGGTGTCTCCTCCCTGTCGTGACCACACCGTCACCCAGTTTTGTTGGACATTTTTAAACTGTAGACGGATTGAATCTTCAGGGTCAGGAAATTCCCCTTTACCAAATTGCTGCCAAAAGAAGCTGAACCACACTGTCGTCCGCTCCGCCGCCGGTATTAAAGAAAGGTCAATGGGTTTGGATATCAGCGAATCTGCCAGCCCCACATCGGTGTCAATGTTGCTGTAAGGTGTGCCATCGGCATCTACCCCATCAAAAGTAGCGACCCCGATACTTGGCGGTGCGATATCCAGACCAGTGTTGACCCGTACAGTCTGGCTCCCTTTGTTCCAGAGACGTGAAGTTGGCGAATAACTGTTATTTGCTGGGGTAGCGCTATCAGCGTACGAAAAATCATCCCAAAAGGGCAGTAGCAGTGTATCGCTGGTTTGAACTCGAGCGCGAGTGGCATGATCAGTTGTCGAGGGCACGGCATAGATGTTCCAAACATCTGCTGTCACACCTTTATGCTGTTGTGCAGGTAGTAAGTGAGGCTTGCAACACAGGAAGCTGATGAGACAGAAACAACAAACCTTATGAAAATCGGGCAAAGTTTTAGCGCTGATTTTGACTGATCTTAAGGGGATCTTTCTCCTCCTCTACATTTTCATCCTCGGCATCTAAGATGCTATCTTCCTGTTCACCCAACAGATCAAGCCAAATATCAATTTCCTCTCCAATCCTGACTTTGTTTTCTGAAGTTGGGTTCTGGCGGGTCACGACATAGCGATCTGTAAGCGGAGCATTCTCAATGGTCTCACGTGCTTCTTCACCAGTAAGATCACTGTTCTGCAACAGTATACTTCCTATTTTAAGTCCTGAGCCTATAATGATAAATTCGGCTTCTTCCAGATCCATACCTTTAACATCGGGTACCTCCATTACAGTATTTCCCAGTCCGTCGCCCACTACAAGGTCTACCTGAGAACCTTTGGGTAGGTAAGTGCCTGGCTTTATTTCTTCACCGTTGTATCGTTGTTCCAGGACAGCATTCTGAGCGAGATCGGGTACGTATTTGATGTTACCTCTTTCCAGCCCGTAGCTCTCCAGCACCAGCTGTGCGTTCTTAATAGATCCGTCTACCAGGTCGGGCATCTTCACTTTTGGAGGATTTATAGCATTCAGGGTCAGGAATATCTTTCTGCTTTCCTTGACCTTGGAACCAGGGTTAGGGTGCTGATTGAGAATGGTAAGCGGCTCATACTCGTTGGTATACCCTGAATCAGTCACTACTTCGTAACGCAGATTACGTTTGGTCAAAAACTCATCAATTTCATCAATGTGAATGCCTTCCAGGTCGGGAACAGTGATGGTCTCACCATGATTAGTTGCACTGGGTAGGTAGATGTAAAAAAACACAATGAGGATGGTGACACCCAGCGTAATGATGATGCCCAGGTGAATAAGCACTTCTTTAATAGAATTGGGTTTTAACAAGTTCATCTTACTGCTTTGTTTGTAGTTTTGAGCAGAAATAATTTATGCGCGAATTTGCTGATTGACAATGTCTCCAATATCCAAGCCGGCGGCCCTGATTTGCTGCGGTATAATGCTCTCTATGGAAAAGCCAGGGGTGGTATTGGCTTCAATGAAGTAAAAGACATTATTTCTTAGCAGGTAATCTATCCGAACCAAACCGCGACATCCCAATAAAGAGTAGATCCGTTCAGAGAGTTCCTGACAAAATGTGGTCTGGGCTTCGCTGATGCGAGCCGGTGTAATTTCTTCAGAATCTCCTTCATATTTGGCTTTAAAATCAAAGAAAGCATTTTTGGAAACGATTTCGGTGATTGGCAAGGCTTTGGCCTTCCCATTCAGGGTATAAACACCACAGGTCATTTCAGTACCTTGTATATACTCCTCAATAAGGACTTCGGTATCGTGTTTAAAGGCTAGCCGAATGGCAGTTTCCAACTGATCACCTCTGTCTACTTTGCTGGCTCCAAAGCTTGATCCGCCGTTGTTAGGTTTGACAAAACAGGGATATTCAAGATCTCCAGCCAATTGTTGTACATCATAGTCAATCTGCTGGTTGAGCATCACAGATTGGGGTGTTGTAATATCGTAACTGGCAATAATCCTCTTGCACAAGTTTTTATTAAAGGTAATAGCACTGGTGATGACGTCGCATCCTGAATACGGAATGCCCAGTAGATCAAAATACCCCTGCACTTTTCCATCTTCTCCGGGCGTACCATGAATTGTATTATAAACGAAATCGAAAGTGATTTCTTGCCCATTATGCACAAAAGAGAAGTTTTCTTTACGAATAGGGTATTTTTGATCTTCATGCAGGGCGTACCAGCCATCTTCACTGATCATAACCTGGTAGGTAATAAAGCGCTCCTGATCAATAAAGCTCAAAATCGTAGCAGCGCTCTTCATAGAAATGACATACTCGCTAGAAGTGCCACCCGATGTGACGGCAATCGTTTTTTTCATTTTGTGGTATTTATGGGCAAAAATAACCCCTTTTGATATACCGCAAAAAAGTTACCATAAAGCAATGGGTGTTTTATTGATATGAAAAAATGTAAGGAAATTTTGGCTGGGTCATGGCAGGATTTCTTCGGCAATGATTGCGGCCTGTTGGAGGGTTTCAGCATTCACACCGATATCGGCATGTTGGGCGCTGAAATAGGCAAGTAAGTCCGTAGTACGGATGTTACCGACCAGGTCTGGCCCGGCCATAGGGCAACCTCCCAATCCATTGAGTACTCCGTCATAATGGCGACAGCCTGCTCTAAAGGTACTGTCTACTTTTTCTTCCCAGTCAGCTGAGGTCGTGTGAAGGTGGAGTCCAAAAGAAACTTCGCCGTAAGCAGGAATAACGGTTTCCAACACTGAGCCCATGGTAGAAGCCTGACCAATACCCGTCGTATCTGCCAGTACGATTTGGCGAATGCCTATCCAGTGTAACTGATCAATCCACTGCATCAACATTTCAGCACTCCAGGGATCGCCGTAAGGGTTTCCAAATGCCATGGATATGTATATTCTCAGCGCTTTTTGGTACTGATTACACAATGATAGCAATTGCTGTATCCTCTCAAAAGAAGCTTCCACTGTGCTGTTGATGTTTCTTTCTAGAAAAGTAGGAGAGAAAGAAAACGGAAAACCCAGATAGCGAATTTGCTCATACTGGCAGGCCTGCCTGGCACCTTGCAGGTTGCCTACGATAGCTAACAACTGGGTAGAAGACTCTTCCAACTGTAAGCTTTTGACAACTTCAGCAGTATCCTGCATCTGGGGTAATGCTTTGGGTGACACGAAACTTCCAAAATCCAAGATATCAAACCCCACTTTTAACAGGGTATTCATATACTTGATCTTATCCTTCGTAGGGATGAATTTTTTGATCCCCTGCATCGCATCCCGGGGACACTCAGTGATCTTGACACATGCTGTCATATCTTGTGTTTTCTAACTTAACAGTGGTGCAACCTGGCGACTTTGGTAAGTTAACAACCAATATGGCGCGATATGACAAGCCGCTGGATCTCAGAGGTACCTTCCCCAATCTGAAGAATTCGTTGATCCCGGTAAAATCGCTCTATATCATAATCGCCCATTAGACCGTAGCCGCCGTGTATCTGCACGGCCTCGTCAGCCACTTCTTTGGCGATTTCAGAGCAATAAAGTTTAGACATAGCTGCTTCTTTACCGAAAGGTTTTCCGTTGTCTTTGAGCCAGCAGGCTTTGTATAATAAGTTACGGGCCAGTTCTATTTTGGTCGCCATATCTGCCAGCTTAAACGCTATCGCCTGAAATTTGGTAAGCGGCTGCCCGAATTGTTTCCGCTCTTTGGCGTAACGTAGTCCCATCTCGTAGGCACCCTGAGCCAATCCCAGCCCCATGGCAGCAATGGACAAACGGCCGGCATCCAGGGTGGTGAGCATAATTTTAGAGCCTTCCCCTCTTTTACCCAGTAGGTTATGCTCGGGTACCCGGACGTTGTCAAAAAAGAGTTGAGAGGTATTAGAGGCTCTCCAGCATAGCTTATCGTGCATCTCTACCGCCTCAAATCCTGGATTATCCCGCTCTACAATGATTGTAGAATATTCTTTCTTACCGTCATTTTCACCAGAAACTACTTGCACCGTAGCGCCAATGGTAATTTCGGTGGCGCCATTGGTAATAAAAATCTTGGAGCCATTGATGATCCATTCACCGTTCTCATGTCGGGCTACGGTTTTGGTACCTCTGGAGTCGGAGCCGGCCTCCGCTTCCGTCAGTCCAAAGGCCCAGAGTGCTTCTCCACTACAGATTTGTGGTAAAAATTTCTCTTTTTGCTCCCTGGAACCAAAGTTAAAGAGTGGACCTGTCCCTAAAGAGTTGTGGGCCGCGATAGTGGCTGCCTGAGAGCCATCAACCCGTGCCAGTTCCTCCATCGCAATGATGTAGGACAGGTAATCCATCCCTTGCCCTCCGTATTCTTCTGATACAGTCATCCCACAAAGGCCCATTTCGCCCATCTGGCGCGTGAGTTCCAGGGAGAATTTTTCCTGCTTATCCAGTTCCCGGGCTACCGGCTTAATGACAGTTTCGGCGAAATCCCGTACTGAATTTCGCACCATCTCGTGTTGTTCAGTGATGTACATGGGCATGCGTTGTTTTCTTGAGTGCTTGCCCTATACCAACTTGATCAGCGGCATATTACGCTTTACTGCACTGTTTAGCGCTACGTGTAGTTTCTCTACAGTGGCATCGCGTTGGGCAACAATGTTGTTTTCCATCTTCATGGCTTCTACGACCAGCAAAACATCTCCTTTCCTGACCTGATCTCCTTCCTTTACATGAAGCTGAATCACCTTGCCCGGCATAGGGGACTTTAGCTGATCTACGCTTCCCTGTTCAGACTCCTCAATGATGTGTTGGCTTTCAGTAAGGCGATCATACCGCCGGAAATGAAATTGCATTTCTTCTATACTGATAAGCAAACTACGATCCTCCCTTTCAGAGACATAAGCCGTAAAAGAACTATTATCCAACTCATAAACGATTTTTCCGTCTTTTTTGTGCTCTATCTTGAGTGTAGTTACTGAATTTTGCCAGCGTAGGGTATAATATCCATCAGCATTTTTCCAGACCTCAACCACTACCTCCCAGTCTTCCAGGCTGACACTTACTTGAGGCAAAAGACGCCAGAATCCAATCTCTTGCCAGATGCTTTCCTGACGATGCGTCACTTTCCGGATAGTATCCAGACCATGAGCTAGTCCCGCAGCGACCACTGCCAGCTTATCAAATTGTGTCTTTTCGTGCTGCATCGCATCCAGTATTTGGGAAGACTGTTGATCACAGTACTTGGTAGAGATTAGGTTTTGGATGTAATCCTCGGATTTTAGTAGTGAACTCAGATAATGTACATTAGTATCTATGCCGTGTACCGCCAAATGCTTTAATGCCCTTATACTTTCAAGGCGAGCCTTTTCACGATCGCTTCCGTAGCAAATCAACTTGGCGATCAAGGGATCATAGTTACTGTGAATAGTTATCGGCCCGTTGATATATGAATCAATTCGTAGCCGACTACCTTTCGGTGCGTGATAGAACGAGATTTCACCCGGCGAAGGCAGGAAGTTATTTTCCGGACTCTCTGCGTAAATGCGGCATTCAATGGCATGTCCTTTTTGTGCGATATCCTCCTGGCTGAAAGAAAGTGGCTTTCCTGCTGCGATGCGTATTTGCTCGGCTACCAGGTCAATGCCGGTAGTCATTTCCGTTACCGGATGCTCTACCTGGATACGAGTGTTCATCTCCAAAAAGTAAAACTGCTGATTTTTATCCAGTAAAAATTCTATGGTACCCGCATTGGTGTAAGGAACAGCTTTTGCCAGCTTGACCGCTGCGGCACAAATCTCCCGTCGTACTTCAGGGTTCAGCGTAGGAGAGGGGGCTTCCTCAACAATTTTCTGATATCGCCGCTGAAGCGAACATTCTCTTTCGTACAAATGGACCACCTGACCTGCGTGATCACCAAGAATTTGCACCTCAATGTGGCGTGGGGACTCCAGGTAGTGTTCCACGTATACTGCACTATCTCCGAAGTAAGACGCCGCTTCGCGACTGGTAGCCTGGATGGCCTGCGGTAACTCTTCCGGCTGGTTGACAATGCGCATTCCTTTGCCTCCTCCTCCGGCAGCCGGCTTGATGAGGAGGGGATAGGTTAGCGAAGTGGCCCGGGCCAAGATTTCCTGTTGTGTTTCGCTGAAGCCCTCGGTAATGGGCACTCCCGCCTCCTGGGCAAACTGCCGTGCGGTAATTTTATTACCCATCAGGCTTATGACCTGGGAAGTAGGGCCAATAAAGACGATATTTCGTGCTTCACAAGCCTGCACAAAAGCGGGGTTCTCAGATAGAAAGCCATAACCGGGATGAATAGCATCACAACCGGAGTTCTCGGCAATGTCCAAAATTTTATCTATGTTCAGGTACGTATCACCGAGTGTTCCCGATCCTAGTGACACCGAATCGCCAGCGCTGGTACGGTGTAAGGAGTGCAGGTCATCTTCAGCGTATATTGCCAGCGTTGGGATGTGCAAGTCCCGGGCACTACGACAAATACGAACAGCAATTTCACCTCGGTTGGCGATAAGTATTTTTCTAAACATTATTTAGATGTAATGTTCTCTCCATTGCGTACCCACGATGGCTTACGCTTCTCGAGAAATGCCGACATACCTTCCTGGCCCTCTTCTGAGGCCCGCGCGTCCGCGATCATACGTGCGGTATAATCAATAGTATCGTTAAAGTTGCGGTGTTTGGTGATGTTAAAAATAAGCTCTTTGGTACTGGCCATAGCCTGGGGGGAACTGCTCTTGAATTCGTTGGTAAGCTGAATTAGTTCATCTTCTAGGTTTTCACTATTTGCGATGTGATTGATAAGCCCCTTGTTGTATGCTTCCTTACATTTGAAGCGGCGACCGGTTAACATCAACTCACGGGCGTTAAATTCGCCTGTCCGCTTAATGACGTAAGGTGATATGGTAGCGGGGACAATGCCTAATTTGACTTCGCTGAAAGAAAAAATGGTGTTCTGGCTGCAGTAAGCAATGTCACAGGCCGCCAGCAGGCCGTTACCTCCGCCAAAAGAAGCGCCGTGCGCAATAGCTACGGTAGGCTTACGAAAAGTATAGAGCATGTAGAATAACTGAGCCAGTCGAATATTTTCCTGGTAGTCTTCTTCGTAGGTGAGCTTAGAAAAACTTTTCATCCAGTTGATATCGGCTCCTGCACAAAAGATTTTACCCCGGCCCCGGATGATAAGGGCCAGTACATTTTCGTCATGTTCAATTGACTCTACGCATTCTATAATTTCTGCGATCATGGTTTTATTGAAGGCATTTCTCACATCTGGACGATTCAGCCAAAGGGTGGTAATACCATCATTTTTCTCTAGTTCAATAGTTTCGTATCTGTCCATCTATCATCGGTTAGTGGTTCGTGAATTTACATTCTGAAAACACCAAACCGGGTGTCTTCATATTTTTTATTCAAAGAAACAGCGATTCCTATTGCCAATACCTTACGGGTATCCAATGGGTCTATGATGCCATCATCCCACAGACGGGCGGTGCTGTAGTAGGGGGAACCTTCTTTTTCGTATTTGTCGATAATTTCTTCTCGTAACTGGCTCATTTCTTCCTCCGATACTGTCTGATCTTTAGCTTTTAACTGCGCTTCTTTTACAGTAATCAGCACATTGGCCGCCTGTTCACCCCCCATTACGGAGATGCGAGCATTAGGCCACATCATCAGAAGGCGGGGATCGTAAGCTCTGCCGGCCATGGCATAGTTACCGGCTCCAAATGATCCCCCAAAGACGATCGTAAACTTGGGTACGTTAGCGTTGGCCACCGCGTGGACCATTTTAGAGCCGTCCCGGGCAATACCACTTCTTTCGTACTCTTTGCCAACCATAAAGCCGGTGATGTTCTGTAAAAACACGAGCGGTATCTGACGGTGACAACAGAGTTCTACAAAGTGCGCTCCCTTAAGCGAACTGTCAGAGAAAAGTATCCCATTATTAGCAATGATTCCTACCGGATAGCCGTGGACGTAAGCAAAGCCCGTAACGAGTGTAGTCCCATATTTGGCTTTGAACTCATGAAAACGACTGCCGTCTATCATCCGCATGATCACTTCCCGTACATCTACCGGTTTTTTGAAATTAAGTGGTGCTATACCGTACAGTTCCTGTGGATCATAGTAGGGATGTTCGCTGGCTTGTCGCTCCAGATGTTGTTGTCTGGATTTAGGCAGCGTCTCAAAAATATTTCGGCAAATTTGCAAAGCGTGCACATCATTTTCAGCCATATGATCGGCCACTCCCGAGATACTGGTATGCACTTCGGCGCCGCCCAGCTCTTCTGGGCTTACCTCTTCGCCGGTGGCGGCTTTGACCAGGGGAGGACCTCCCAGAAAGATATGCCCCTGGTTCCGCACAATGATCACTTCGTCGCACATGGCGGGAACGTATGCGCCGCCCGCAGTACTGGAACCCATGACTACTGCAACCTGGGGAATACCGGCTGCTGACAGACGTGCCTGATTATAGAAAAAGCGTCCAAAGTCAAAACGGTCAGGAAATACATTGGCCTGGTCGGGTAGAAAGACACCGCCTGAGTCTACCAGGTAGACACAAGGAAGGTGATTTTCCATGGCAATCTCCTGTGCGCGAATATGTTTTTTGATGGATTCTTGGATATAGGTGCCTCCTTTTACTGTCGCATCATTGGCAGAAATGATCGCTTCGCGTCCATGAATGACACCGATCCCTGCGACGACGCCGGCTGATGGAAACTGATTGTCATACAAGCCGTAGGCCGCCATGGGTGACAATTCCAGAAACGGAGTATCGGGATCCAACAGTAAGTTGATGCGTTCGCGGGCAAGCAGTTTTCCTCTCTTAGTGTGTTTGAGCCTGGCCTGCTTGCTACCATGTTGACTGGTGAAACGCAAAATCTTCCGATGCTTATCCACTATTTGCAGGTATGCCTTCTTGTGGTCTATGAATGCCTGGCTGGAGGTGTCAATTTTACTTTCTAGTCTGTACAATGCAGAATTAATTATTGCTGATTCAGTTCGGTGTTTAAAAAAGGTAATTTTGGATTGATCAATTATCGTGCTTTTGAAAATACTAATTTTAGCATATTATTAAAATCCGGAGATTTCATTAAAATCAACGGAAAAATTAGCAGAAACTTGTGAAGAGAAATGGGAAAAATTACTGCTTGAGCAACTGCTGCGTTGTGTTGATACTGTTACTCAGCACCCTGAAAATGTACATGCCACTGGGTAGTGAGAGTAAGTCAAAGCGGTAGGTCTGGTTGAGGGTAAAAGGAAATAGTTTATCGCTCAGCAATCGTCCCTGACTGTCCATCATTTGTATCCTTACGTCCTCTCGCTCTCGTAAGTTGAAGGCCATCTTCAGATAGCCGTCTCCCCCTATGGATACAGATGGGTTAAATGGATTAGGAAAAACCCGATATGCATTTTCGTTAAGATTACGGGAGACCGGCTGGTCATTGGCCGATGTGTAAAACTCTATGTCATCCAGGTACAAGTTGTTGCCGTAAGCATTGACCACTTCAAAAGCCACTCTGACTTCTGGCTCCCCGGCAAATTGCGATAAGTTGACAAACTCCTGACGCCAGTCTTCCGCTGACTGGGGCTCCCAGGCTTCATTAAACGGTATTATGGCCAGATCAGCCCCAGATCTTTCGTATACAGTCTCGTAAGTACTTCCACAGTCGGTAGATACCTTGAGCCGCAAAGTATCAGCATACGATGTGCTGAGCAACGCATAAGATACTTTAAAAAATACACTGGCTTCCTGTGTAACACTCATATCTAGTATCGGACTGACCAGCATGTCAGACGCTCCCAAACTTTGATAATCATACAGATTGATGTAGGCTGATGTGTTATTAAATCTTATGCCACTGGCCGGTACAGATTCCCAGGTAGTTGCACCATCGGGATTAATGACCAGCCAGTCCTGTTGGTCATTAGGCTCAGTTCCGCTCAGCACATCAGCAAGTTGGCTGCTGGAATTAAACTCCTGCACCAGGGGGATCACGTCCTGCTGTTCGTCAATGTAAAAATGAATTATTCTGAAATTATCTGAAGGATCCTGGTCGACTCCCAGGTTTGGTTGCGTAATACTGACATTCAGGGTATGTCTACCGGGAGAAAGGCTAACCGGCTCAAAGCTCAAAAGCTCACTTTCTTCGTTTAGCAAAGGAAAATCCCGGTTGGTGAAGGTAGTCGGTGATTGGTTATCAAACTGGTAGCTTACTTCAAACGAACTGACAGTATTGGTGCCCTCATTTCTTATCCTGATGGAGGGCGTAATGCTGCCGGGGCAACTGAGGTTATTGGGCGAAACAACCTCTTCCAAGGCAATGTCCAGCGTGTTGATTTCGTCTATACTTATTTCAATGTCATCCAGGTAAAGGTTATTGCCCCAGTCATTTTCTCCGATAAGGACCAGTACTACGTTAGGATTACCCAGATAGTCGTCAAGTGAGAATTCTAACTGTTGCCATTCAGCCCGACTTTCAGGCACAAACGGTGCGTTGGATGCTTCGGCAGTGGCCAGGTTTGCGCCAGCGGCATCAAAAAGCGTTTCTTCAATGGTGGCCCCACAGTCTGTAGAAATACCAATGATAAAACGATCCTCACTCAGGTCATTACCTTCTGTGTAGGGAGCATAAGCGTAGCGAAGCCTCAGACTTGCTTTCCGTACATTACTAAGGTCGTACACCGGTGTATAAAGTAGATCCCGGGCTCCCAACCCATTTTCGTAATCATAAAAATTGAGGTGTAGCGCCTGGTTATCCAGCCCATCAAAGCCGGGAGCATTGGTTAAACTCCAGCCGATCAGCTGATCAGGATTCTGTATAATACCCTGGTTGATAAGGGATCTATCAGTGAGGGCTTCAAAATTTTCACGAATAGGGAGCTCTCCTCGTTCAGGAATAATAAAATTACGCTGCCTGAAGTTGTTACTGGTATTATCATCGTTGTTCCCGTTAACCTGGGTAACCTGAAAGCTGATATCCAGGGCATTATTGGTAACACTGCTGGGTGTAAGCTCCAGGGTTGGGAATGAAATACTCGTTTCTTCTCCGGTCGGCAGGCTGACATCAGCTACCAGCTCTTCCACAAAATTACCCTGCAAAAAAAGGCTAACACTGACCGAATTGATGGTATTCGTACCACTGTTGGTCAGGCTGATGGTAGGGGTCACAAGATTGCTGCAGGTACTTTCCTGAGGCTCAATAATCCGGCTTATATTTGCATCATTTTCTATCATCATGGGTTCCGTTAGGCCGGGTGAGTTCAACAGAGAAGCACGTCGTGGACTATTCTCCAGCACAATGCGCATACGTTCTTTCTGCTCCATGGTAAACAGATTCATACAGGCATCTGTGGTGTAGTCCATGTAGTTTTGAAACATATCGGGGCTACCACAGCTAAAAGGGTTTGCCGGACATCCTTGAGAGTCTGACTCCTGGGTAGGGGTGTCACTGACAAAGTCATCCACACTACAGTCACCATCACCCCAGATGTGCCTTAGGCCGAAGTAGTGTCCTACTTCATGGGTAGTCGTGCGCCCGCGACTGATGCCTGTGGCATTGTTGGTGCTTCCAAAAAAGCGATAATCAATGACGATACCGTCAGTGGCCGGGTTAGTGTTAGCCCTCTCTAATCCGGGTAGGTCGGATACCGGAAACTGGGCGTACCCCAGCAGCCCGTTGTTGAGAGGGGCTACCCAAATGTTAAAGTAATCTTGAGGTGGCCACTGACTAAGGTTACTCAGTGTGTTGCCATCATTAATGCCGTAGCGCTCGTCGGAACCCTCTGTTCGGGTAACTCCGTTGGTGGCAAAGCCGTCGGGCGACTGCCGTGCGAGCACAAATTCAATACGAACATCTGCTGCCACGTCCTGAAAAATGGGAAGTGTTTGATCACGGTCAGGATTCAGTCTGCGAAAGTCTTCGTTAAGGATTCTGATCTGATCTTCTACCTGTGAGAACGGGATGTTACTGTCATCCCCAACAGATTCGCCGCGGTGGATGATATGAACCACTACTGGTACGCTGAGTACAGATTCTGTTTGATCTGTGCTTTGTGATCCTAAACTACGCTGCCGTATTTCCTGCTTCTTGGCCAGCATCCACGATTCAAAGCGGCTTTGAATCTGCTCCGCACTGTACCCTTTTTGCTGGTACTGTTGCAGGTTAAAATGGACTGTACCGCAACGCTCATGATCGTGAGCTTGCTGTCCATAAATTGGCTGCAGAAATAATAAGAATAAAAAAAACAGGGGTACGACGCCTTGCTCCACATGTTTTGCCAACGGATAGAAATGAAAAGACATGGTTAGCGATCAACCTGCAATAGGCTGGCGATCATAAAAAATATTTTGGGTAAAATAAGAATGTCTTAAAAGGATAACGCAGCTTCTCAAGCCATATTGTTGGGTAATTTGGCACGAGGGTCATAGGGGCTTGTAAGGTTGGTAGCCCGTACGTCACTAATTTCAGGCACTTGCCGCTTTATAGCCTCTTCTATCCCAGCCTTCATAGTCATTACCGACATCGGACAAGTACCGCAAGCTCCCAATAGCTCGAGGCTTACGACCATATCTTCATTGACTTCAATGACTTTTACATCACCACCGTCAGTTTCCAGATAAGGCCGGATTTCGTCCAGTGCTTTTTCTACCCGCTCTAAGATTGTCTCTTTTGGTTCCATGTTGAGGCTTGTTATTCGTTGATTTCTACTTTTTTGGTTCTGACAAAATTTGCATTCCGAATCGCTACTTGCCGGGCCAGTTCCTGCGCCAGATTTTCAAAGGCCTGCCTTTCCGGGCTTGGATCATCACCTTCCACGGTATTCATGACTGCCGGATAGCCGCGGTCTCCACTTTCACGGATACTCTGCACGAGGGGGACCTCTCCTAAGAAGGGTATTTCTGCCTTTTCTGCAAGATTTCTACCTCCAGCCTGACCGAAAATATAGTACCTGTTGTCGGGTAATTCAGCAGGTGTAAAATAAGCCATATTCTCAACAATACCCAACACCGGGACATTGATCTGCTTTTGCTTAAACATAGCCAGTCCCTTGCGGGCGTCTGCCAGCGCTACTTTTTGTGGCGTCGTAACTACCACCGCCCCGGTCACGGGAACAGATTGTACCAGTGTCAAGTGGATATCGCTGGTACCGGGCGGCAGGTCAATGATCAGGTAGTCCAGCTCGCCCCAGTCCACGTCGCTCAAAAACTGCTGTAATGCTTTGCTGGCCATGGGTCCTCTCCACACCACAGCTTCTTCTGCTGATACTAAAAAGCCGATAGAAATCAACTTAACGCCGTACTGCATAAGTGGAGAAATGATATTTTTGCCATCCACAGTTTTTACATCAGGCTGCTCATACTCACAATTGAACATGGTGGGGACAGAAGGTCCGTAGATATCAGCGTCTACCAGCCCCACTTTGGCCCCGATGTTGGATAAAGCCACCGCCAGATTAGCCGCTACGGTAGACTTGCCTACGCCACCCTTACCGGAAGCCACCGCTATGATATTTTTTACCTTGGGCAGCAGAGGGGCGTTATTTCTGGTGGAAGTCACTGAAGAACTCATGTTAATCTGAACCTGCAGCTCAGGAGATACCTGCTCATAAATTGCATCCAGGCAAGCTGTCTTTATCATCTCTTTGAGAGGGCAGGCTGGGGTAGTTAGTTCTACAGTAAAATAGACTTTGTTTCCGTCTAGCTTCAAGTCTTTGATCATATTCAGGGTGACCAGGTCCTGTTTGAGATCAGGGTCTTCTACGGTACTTAGGGCTTTGAGAATGTCTTCTTTCGCGATGGACATAGATAAGTTTTGTACTTAGAAATGATTTATTAAACTGACATTTACTTTTCAACAACAAAGTCGCATTTTAGTTAGTGTTCGCAATCAGCGAAAACAAATACGTTTATTGCCACATACGGATTAAATCATTCTTAGTTGAGACATGATCAGAAAGGAAACCATAGATGAGATCAAAGCCCGGGTAGACATCCTGGATATCATTGGAGATTATGTCCAGCTCAAAAAGCAGGGCAGTAGCTATCGGGGCTTCAGTCCATTTAATAACGAGCGTACGCCTTCCTTCTACGTTGTACCATCAAAAGGTTTCTACAAAGACTTTAGTTCGGGTAAAGCCGGTGATGCTATCTCATTTCTGATGGACTCCGAGGGCATGAGCTACATTGAAGCCATCAAGCATTTGGGGCAGCGCTACGGCATAGAGGTGGAAGAAGAAGAAATGACCGATGAGCAGATGGAAGCTCAAAGTGAGCGCGACAGTCTGTACATCGTTATGAAGTATGCTTCTGAGTATTTTCAGAAAATGCTCTGGGAAAACGACGAGGGCAAAGCTATCGGGCTATCTTACTTTAAAGAAAGAGGCTTTTCGGAAGAAACGATCAAAGCCTTTGACCTGGGCTACAGTCTGGACGAGTGGGACAGTCTGCTCAAAACAGCTACTCAGGTAGGGCATAAACAGGAAATGCTGGAAAAAGCCGGCCTGATCGTAAGCCGGGAGCGTAAGGATGGTACCCGCCACTACGACCGTTTTCGGGGTCGGGTTATGTTTCCTATCCACAACCTGAGTGGTCGCGTAATCGCTTTCGGGGCCAGGCTACTTAAAACCAATCCCGAGGTTTCACAACCAAAATATCTCAATTCGCCGGAGACACCCATCTATCATAAAAGTGATGTGCTCTACGGCATTTACCAGGCCAAGCAACAAATCCGTCAGGACGACAACTGCTACCTGGTAGAAGGTTACACGGATGTGATCTCCCTTTACCAGGCAGGAATTCAGAATGCAGTGGCTTCCTCCGGCACTTCCCTCACGACTGAGCAGATCAAGCTGATTGCTCGCTACACCAAAAATGTGACGGTGCTGTTTGACGGAGACCCGGCCGGACTGAAAGCGTCCTTCCGGGGAATTGACATGATCCTGGAAGGGGGACTCAACGTAAAGGCAGTGGTACTTCCTGAGGGAGAAGACCCTGACAGTTACGTGCGCAAACTGGGAGGCAGTCAATTCAAAAATTATCTTGACGAAAAGGAGCAGGATTTTATATCCTTCAAAACGGCTGTATTTAAGGAAGAAACCGAGAAAGACCCCATCCGCAGGGCCGAGGTGATCCGCGAGATCGTCCATAGCATCTCCAAAATCCCTGATCCTATCCAGCGGCAGGTATACGTTAAAGAAACCAGCGTCAAGCTGGATATGGATGAGTCTACGCTCTATGCTGAACTGAACAAAATTTACCTGAAACAGCAGCGTGATGCTTCGCGCAAAGAATATTTTCAGGAAAGAGAAGTATCACAATGGGATAATTTAGAATCGCAGTCTTCCGAAGAACCTTTACTGGAGGAGCCAACCAGGGTGGGCATAGAAGAAGCGCTGCAAAGCAAGGAGAAGGAGTTACTGCGTGTATTACTGCTCTATGGTCATCATTCGGTAGAGGAAAATTATCTGGTCTGTGACTATATTCGGGAAGAACTGGACGACATCAGCCTGCGTGACAGTGATTTCAAAAAAATTTTTGATACCTATTTTGAGCATGTAAGCCATCAGAAAAGCCTCATTGAAAAATTTATGATTGAACAGACTGAGCCGGAGGTTTCTAAGAGGGTTATTGACCTCGTCATGGAAAACCACATGGTGAGCCCTGGCTGGGAAGAACGGCTGGTGTACGTACCCAAAAAAGACGAACGCATCCAGCATGTGATCACCCGTAGTATTGACCAACTTAAATTTGATGTGGTCAAAGACATAATAGAACAGAAGCGGCAGGAACTCAAGCAAACTGGCGATGAAAATGACCAGATTATTCTGATGACTGAGATTCAGCACCTAATCAAAGTCAAGCGTACAATTGCCGAGAAGTACGGTATCGTGATTTCCTGATCGGCACTTCCTGCGAATGAAAGGCAGCTTGAACAATGCAAGGATCCTGTACCTTCTGTTAAAAAAAGTTAATAAGCCCTCTCTCAGAGCTTTCTAGCTGATCACACTCAATGAAAACTCACCTTTATTTACAATGCCAAAACGCGGGTGCCTTTTTTAGAGTTTAGCCTCTTTTTATCAGGCATTGCACCAGGGTAGCGAACGGGGCAGCATGTAAATTCTATTTTCTTTATTTTCAGCAGTCCCTGGAACCTGTACGATCCACTGGAAGTTCTTTATCACCTTAATGACCTACCCAAGAGACTGATACTCTTCAGAGATATCGGGCTAACTAAAAATCGCATGATAAGAGGTAAGCACGCTCAGCATAAACTGGAAAAAATCAGGCGGATTATGCCTTTTAATCTTGGAATGTCCTTCATACTCATCGGTGATAGCGGGCAGCATGATCGCGAAATATACCAAAAAGTAATTAAGGAGTTCTCGGGAAGATTAAAGGCTATTTATATACGCGTTGTGAACAATTACCGTCGTGGGGAAGCGGTACAACAGATAGCCAAAGCAGCGGAGTATCAGGATGTCGATTTTGTGATCAAATCACAAACCTGGGAAGCCCTGACTCATGCCTAAGCATCAAGTTGACTAAGCCCGGTAGTCAGCCACAGGTAGACCAATACCCTACCAAGAAAGCCTAAATCCAAAAAAAGTAGGGTAACTGTGTTTGACAAACGTTCGTTATTCTAGTCAAATCTTAGTTTTGTAATCAATAAATAGCCGAACTTATTAGAAATTATGGAATTTTTTGAGTCAATCCGAAACAGTCAATTAGGTGAAGTCAAAAACATGGTAGAAACTGATCCAAGTTTACTTCAACAGCAGGACCCCAAGGGTTTTACGCCGCTGATCCTGGCCTCTTACAGCGACCAATATGAGATCACCGAATACCTGCTGCAACAGGGTGCAGATGTTAACGGACATGATGCTGCTGGAAATACTGCCCTTATGGGAGTGTGCTTCAAGGGAAACACTAACATAGCGAAGCTACTGCTGACGTATGATGCAGACGTAAATGTGCAGAATGCTCAGCGCGCAACGGCCCTGATCTACGCGGCTACCTTCGGACAACAGGAAATCGTACAAATGCTACTGGAGAAGGGGGCTGATAAAAGCATTACCGATAATAAGGGGCATACTGCAGAGTTTCACGCGCGGGTGCAGGGACTGGATGATTTGGCCAATCAACTAAAGGCATAAAAAAACCGGCAGTATCGGCTGCCGGTTACATCTTAATCTTACCGTAATTTATTCAGGGCGGTATCAATATTTTCTTCCCCTCCACCAATCATTTCAAAGGTTTTATAAAAAGTGTTGGGGTTTTCTACGGACTTGGCAATGGTTAGTGCCACGTCTGCCCGTGATATTTGCCCCATTTTATCGTCCAGGCTTCTTTGTGCGATGATGCAACCACTCTCCGGGTCATCATTGAGCATGCCAGGACGGACAATGGTATAATTCAATTTACTTTTGGTCAGTCTCTGCTCAGACTTGGCCTTTGCCTGTAGGTAAGGCTGCAGCTTCTCGGGCCCCTGCTCAGGATGGTCAGTACCTACTGAGCTTAGTAAAATAAAACGTTCTACGCCGTTGCTTTCACAGGCATCAATCAGTTTAATTGCGCCATCACGATCCACTGCCCAGGTTTTATCCTCTCCGGTGTCAGGCCCCGAACCAGCCGCAAAAATAACAGCGTCTGAGCCTTCAACCGCAAATTCTACGTCTCTTTCCAGGTCTGCGATATAGGGCAATGCTCCTCTTTCTTCCATCTGCTTAGATTGGCTCTCGTCACGAATCATAGCTCTAACGTTATGATCCTGTTCTACCAAATGCTCTACTATCTGTAAGCCGGTTTTACCGTTAGCTCCGGCAATTAATACATTCATAATCAATATTTTAGTTTAAAAAATGTTATTGTATGCATTAATTCAACAAGCCTATTGCGCTAATGTTAAGTTTATTAATTTTAGCAAAGTTACGAGAAGTGATGCTTACCCATGATTTGTGGTTGGGTGAGCTAATTTGGATGCTCCTTTAACATTTTTTAAATCACATTAACTCTTAAAATGAAGCATGTAATCAACTTAACCCCAGTTTGCAGTACAGTATTATTGCTAATTTTTTTCGTTTTACCTGAATTTCCACTCTTAGCGCAACAGCCTCAGTTGGAAAAGCTAAGTGATGATAATGTGCTACAGGAGGATATTGAAATGGCCCAGAATCTTACCGAAGATATACTCAATAGTATGGCAGAGGGTGGCTATTACGAGTTCCAGGAGGGAGATGCAATTCCCGCGCTTGAGCAGCAGTTTAGTGAAGACATGCAAAAACAGCAGTACCAGATGCTCAAAAATCAGTTAGGGGAATATCGGTCTAAAATTGAATATCAGGAGGCTTACCAAGCTTCGCAGGCCGGGCAGTCATTCACGATCTATCGCTTTAAAGGCGAGTTTTCTCAAAGTGTGCCTGAAGTCAGAGTGGTATTCACTCCTGCCAATAAGTTGGCAGGTCTCAGGATAATACCCTGGCAGGATCAGTTACAGTAATAGTGAAGGGCTAAGGAATTTTCGGGCGGTAGGCTGTTCTTGAATCTCAATTACGCTACCCTCTGGCAGGAAAAGACACATTTATCAGGAAGTCCTGACAAGTAAAAAAGTGTGCTGTAGCTGGTTTTAATACGACCTTTGTACAGAATGCATTGCTATGCAGCACAAAGTCTCCAATGCTGTTGATACCGGGAGTTTTACTTTCTTGCAAACTTCACCCAATGCAAGGATTCTCCTACTCCCCAAAAGCCGCATAAGCTTCCAACTGATCCTGCATTTTGCGGATACGGTCTTCCAAGGATTCTGAGCTGATTTTTTCGCGCAGCCGATCCACCATGATGGGGAAAGCAAAAGGAGTAGGGCGTGGTGGGTGTTCAATCACTAACTTTTGACGGCGGATTTTTGACATGACTTCAGCCAGTTTAGATTGCTCTACCTGCTGGTACAAAGCTTCCTGCATGGCCTGGTCTATCAGTAGGTTGTTAGGATCGTACTCGGCAAACACGTCATAAATAATCTGCGCGGTAGCCTGTAAATGGCGGTTACCGATGGGCTTACCGGGATAACCCTGAAAAACCAGGCCTGAGATTGCTGCAATCTCCCGGAAACGCCGTTTGGCCATTTCCGTACTATTAACACTGGCCAGTACATCTTCCAGCAGATTTTGTTCGGAGAATAAATCCAGTTCCAGTGCTTCTTCCAACGGAATCTCAGATTCAGAAAGTAGCTCAAAGCCATAGTCATTCATGGCAATAGAAAAGCTAATAGGCTGAATCTGGCTCATTCGCCAGGCGACCAGCGCAGAAAGAATTTCGTGCACAGCTCTTCCGGCAAAAGGGTACATAAAGACATGATATCCCTCCCGAGTAGAAAGCTTTTCCATCAGAAACATGGTCCGGTTAGGCAGGGTAGACCAATGATCTTGTAGTGAGAGCAGAGGTTGTAGGGCGTTTAGCTCTGGATCCCGGTACTTGCCCGTCAGAAACTCATCCAACTTGTAGCGTATCATGTCAGCCAGTTGCGTAGACAGCGGCATACGTCCACCGTTCCACCGGGGTATGACTCCGTTCTTGCCCCGAGCCTTGCGTACCAGCACCGTCATCTCTTTGATGCGCTCGAACTTCAGGTTACGACCAGCAAACCAGAAATTATCACCTTTATTGAGACGGGAGATGAAGCTTTCTTCAATGGTGCCGATGAAGCCACCCGACACATATTTTACTTTGAGAACCGGATCGCTGACAATGGTGCCCATGGAGAGCCGATGCCGCATGGCAGTACGTCGCCGGTTGACTTTATATGAGCCGTTTTCGGTGATTTCTACTTTAGAAAATTCGTCGTACTGCCCCAGACTTTCGCCGCCGCTGGTAATGAACCTAAGGGCCCAGGCCCATTCCTCGTCCCGGAGATTCCGAAATCCGTAGGTTTGCCGGATTTCTTTCAGCACTTCATCCGGGCGAAAGCCTTCTCCTACCGCGAGCGTGACCAGGTACTGCACCAGTACGTCAAATGATTTTTCCAGCGGCTTCCTGGACTCAATAATTTTTTGCCGGATAGCCTCTTGTATGGCGGCTCCTTCCAGCAGCTCCAGTGAGTGGGTGGGCAAAAAATAAATACGACTGGTAGCACCTGGTTGGTGACCACTGCGCCCGGCCCTTTGCAGAAAACGCGATATTCCCTTGGGGCTGCCCACTTGTATGACTGTCTCAACCGGTCGGAAGTCCACCCCCAAATCCAGACTGGAGGTACATACCACCAGCTTGAGTAGTCCCTGGTGCAGGGCATCTTCTACCCAGGTACGGACTTGATTGTCCAGGGAGCCGTGGTGCATGGCCATCTGTCCTGCTAGCTCAGGCACTTGGCTGAGCAGTGTCTGGTACCAGATTTCGGTCTGGGCCCGGGTATTGGTAAACAGCAGGGTCGTACGGCTTTCTTCAATGATCGGCAGAATCTTGTGCATCATTTTAATCCCCAGGTGACCTGCCCAGGGAAATTTCTCTACCTCATCCGGAAGGATGCTGATGATCTCAGTCTTTTTCTTAATGTTGGATTTGACGATCCGGTTGGGCCGGGGATGATTCGGACCTAGCAATATGTCTTTGGCCTGTTCCAGGTTACCGATGGTAGCGGAGATGCCCCAGATGCGTAATGCAGGTCTTATCACTTTAAGATGTCCCAGTCCAAGCTCCATTTGAACTCCCCGCTTGGTCCCCAGCAGCTCGTGCCATTCATCTACCACCACACACTGCAGGTTTTTAAAGAGGCGAGAATGGTCTTTCTGACTGATGAGCAGGTGCAGGCTTTCTGGTGTAGTGATGAGACATTCGGGCATGCTGCGCATTTGCTTTTGTCGCTCAGAGGAGGTAGTGTCACCACTCCGTACGGCGATCTTCCAGGGGATATCCATCTCCTCGCAGGCACGTTCCATCGCCAGTCGGATATCTTTGGCTAGTGCTTTCAGGGGCGTGATCCAGATCAGCTGTAGTCCGTTACGGCGCTTTTCCTGGTAGGTATCGGGATGCTGCTGCATAAAATCTAGCAGGCAGGCGAGCCAGAGGGCATAAGTTTTACCGCTTCCGGTAGGGGCATTTAGCAGGCCGCTTTCGCCTTGAATGTAGGCCTCCCAGCATTCCTGCTGAAAACCGAATGGCTTCCAGCCCTGCTTATGAAACCATTGGATGGCGGGAGTCAGTGATTTTGAATGAGTTGATGACATCAGTTGAAAAAATCAAAAATCAGCGGATTTGTTTGAGGTATCCCGATCAATAATGTGCTGAGTATTCTTTTCTCAGCAGTCGTCGCATCAGCTTGTTGGACGCTGTGCGGGGCAGGTCTTTACGCGCTATCACATCTTTAATCCTGAAGAGAGGATTGAGCTCACGGGCAATCATTTGCTGCCATTCAGCTTTTAGTTCAGCGAGATCAGGTTTTACCAGACCAGATACAAAGAATACTACCAACGCTTCCGGCCCCCCTGCTTCCGGGGCTATGGCCACAGCGGCACTCTCGTAAACTGCCTGATGCTGATTGATAATTTTCTCAATCTCAACGGCGCTGATCTTGATACCGCCCAGGTTCATGCTGTCGTCAGCGCGGCCCCGGCTTTTGAAGAACCTAATGTCGTCCAGCGGCTCTGCAAAAATCTGGTAGTCATCCCCGTGTCGGCGTAGGGGGGTGCCATCTTCAAGCCGTGGAGTTCCTGCATAGTATTCCTCATGGTGGTCGCGGTTAAGTAGCTTTTGAGAAAGCCCGATGGAGGGAGGCACGATGAAAACTTCTCCATCCTGATCTGGGAGAAGCTTACCGCTTTCTTCATTACGGAAGCGTAGTTCCATGCCCAGGGCTGGTGTGGTAAAAGTAGCTGGACTGGCTGGTTGGAGAAGTGATCCGGTCATATAACCACCGCCGATCTCGGTACCGCCGCAATACTCAATGATGGGAGCCCGGAAGTGGCATAGCCACATCAGATAAAGATAATCATCCACCTGCGAAGGTTCACCGGTTGAGCTGAAAAGCCGTACTTTCCAGTCAAATGCTTCCATGGCAGCCGTATTTTTCCAGGCTTTAACCAGCGAAGGAATGGTACCCAAAATGGTGATTTCCGATTTTTCAGTGAAGTTTCCAAACGCTTTGCCGGCTGCCGATCCGGTAAAAAGAGCCAGTGTGGCGCGATTCATCAGCGCGGCAAAGATGGTCCACGGTCCCATCATCCATCCCATGCCAGTAGTCCAAGTTATTATGTCATCAGGTTGTACGTCATGATGAAAATGGGCGTCAGTCCCACACTTGATGGGAGTGAGCTGTGTCCAGGGAATGGCTTTGGGCTCGCTGGTGGTACCCGAAGAATAAAGAATGCTGATTAGGCTGTCTGGCGTAGCCGATACTGATTCAAACCCTTCATTATCCAAAAAATCGTCCCAGAGCACATCCTGTGACCTCAGCTTAGGGCTGTCCCGTCCGGAGACCACAATAGCCATAGGTGCTTCGGCATCTTGTATTTTTTGGTAAATATTCAGCCTTTTACTTCCGTAAGTATATTCATCCAGGGTTACGATGGCCCTGGCATCGCTACTTTTTAGTCTTTTCTGTAGCTCGGCTTGAGAAAAGCTATCGGCGACAAGCACAGCCACCATGCCTGCCTGGATGATGCCCAGGTAAGCAGCTACCGCCTCCGGACACAAAGGTATGTAGAGTACGATGCGGTCGCCTGCTTGTAAGCCCTGTTTCAGGAGGCCGTTAGAAAAACGGTTGCACAAAGACTGTAGGGCTGTATAGCTGATTTCGCGCATTTGCTCATTTTCATCTGAAGCGATGATAGCCGTTTTGCTTCCTTCAGCCCGGAAACAGCTTTTGACGATATTGAACCGGGCTCCCGGTAGCCATTCTGGGTCTTCTGCTCCACCAATTGTCGTATCCAAAACTTGTCTGTAAGGTTGGTCAAAGTGAATCTCCAGGCTTTGAATCGCTTCTTCCCAGAACAGGGACCGATGAGCTACCGACCACGCATAAAGATCAGGGTAACTGTCTAACTGAAAGCGCTGCATCAGCCTGGTTATGTTCGCTCCTTCTATTGTTTCTTCCGACGGCAGCCAGGCAATTCCCAAGGGATCATTCCTGAAAATGGCCTGATAAATATCCTTGAGTTGGTCAAAGCTCAAGGTGTCATCAGCGTCCTGAGTGATACGTTGCCAGAGACAGGCTTTTTGTAGGAAAACATCTTTTTGGGTAGCTTGCATAATTGATAGTTTTAAGAGACTCATCCTGAAATCTTTCAGGATGATGCCTGTAGTTTCACCATTATTATACACTAATTTTTCATGAATTTACAACCTCATTCTCTACTCGTTATTTTATTGATCATGCTCATTACCGGATGCAGTGCGGACAAAAAGCAACGTGTGGTATTTTTTGGAGACTCTATCACGCAGGCAGGAGAAGAAGACCCTGCCGGCTACCTCAATGTAATGCGCGACCAACTGGATACGGCGAAGTACGAAATTATCGGGGCGGGAATTAGTGGTAACAAAGTGACTGATCTGCAGGGGCGCGTTCAGGAGGATGTAATAGCCCAGCTACCCAATATCGTTTTCATTTACATCGGTATCAACGACGTTTGGCATTTTTATGAATTTGAAGGTACCACCGGGACCGAGATAGGAGCCTACGAAGCGGGCCTGATTGATCTGGTAGGCATGTTGCAGACTGACACAACTGACGTAATCCTTTGTACCCCCAGCGTCATTGGCGAAAAGCCGGCAATGGAAGGAGAAATCAATCAACAACTGGATGCATACACTGAGGTGGTCAGGAAGGTAGCCAGCGAAACAAGTTGCGGGATATGCGACCTACGGACTGCTTTCAAGGAGTATCTCAGCGAGAATAACCCGGTTGACCAGGAAGAAGGTATACTCACCACAGACGGCGTCCACATGAATCCAGCAGGAGATCAATTTCTGGCTGATAAGATGTTGGAATGTCTTCAAAGATACGCTGGTAACTAAACACCTTCCAGATTTCTATTCAAGCTTCATTTTGATGGCAGAGCGATAATCAGTGTAGTGCCGGTAGTACTCATTGGTTAGAAAAAAGAGCTGTAATGGATTATCTTTATCGGCTCCCAATACTGCATATGGCCGTATATTATCCCTCTGTGAATTTTCAGTAATTGGTGTCTGACTCCACTCGCCAGTTTTATCCCTGAGCCAGTGTTCTATTTCAAAAACGCCTTCCTTTTGTAAAGACAAGTAAACTTCTTCCGGATTTTCATGGTCCAGTACGATGCCTCCTGAGTAATTAGGTTCGCGTTGCTCCTGACCCGGCTTATTGTCAGGAAACCAACTTCCGGCTCGGACTAATCTTTCGCTCTCCCAGTTGCTGCCATCCCAATGGGCGTAGTAATAGTCGTGGATGCTATCTTCTGGAAAAGAGGTAAATGTCAGAACGGGTTGACCATTTACACGGGCAGTGATATCCCAAATCCAGGCTTTATCCCCACTTGCCCCATCGTATACTTTATCGGTTTCTCCCGGAGAAAAAGGCAAGTCCTCCAGCGATCCTATCACGCTGTTATCGGCTTTAAAGAAATTACCGTCCTGGTAGTAGGTGTAGTAAATGCTGTTTTCTAACTCCCTGCGAGGATGTCCATCGGTGAAAGCCAAATGGAGACGCGTACCGTCGCTGTAAGCTTTGAGGTAGGGGCGTCGGTTGCGGTATATTCTCTTAGGTAGAATCAGGATCTCACCGGTAGACCAAGTTTGACCGTCATCTTTAGAAATAGAGTAGTTGGGCTTAAAGTCGGCACCTCGCCACAGCATAAATAGCTGATCGCCCACCGGCCAAACGTTGACGTAGGTGTAGGTGTCAGAGTATTCCTTGTACTGCGTGGTGTCGTTCAGGTCCAGCGAACGCGGGATTTCCCACTGACTGATATCTTCGGGGTTCTGGCTGATAAGCTGGTAAATGGGTGTTTCTTTGGAATGTTCGGAATAGAATACCATCAACCGGCCATCTTCGGTAAAATGAAGGGCAGGATTATCATGATCATCTACTTCCAATCCTTCGTGTAACATGTAAGTCTGGGTTTGTCTGTCTTGATGGTCATAGAAACCTACCATTACATTCCCCCTGGAATCAATCCAGCCTACGTAGGTACGTTGGTGCTGACCTTCGTAGTACACGGCCCGGGGGTCTGAAAACCAGCACCAGGCACCATCTTCAGCAAAGGTTTTTACATCCGTTACATTTTGCGTAGCAGGAGGGGTAGTTTTGCAAGCTGACACTGATAAGTAAACAACTAAAAATAGTGAGGAAAACAGTAATTGGCGCATAGAAAGCTCTTTTGTTTCGTCTGTTTGTTGGCGTTGAATATACTGAATCTATTGAAAAACCTTGAGAGCCTTCTTTCTGTTGCGCCAAACATTTAGGATGCTTTGCGAGGACGGCGATAACTGTAGTAGGCCAGCACCTCTTCAACGGCAAAACGAATGGCAGTATTAATGGGGTAAAAATTTTCAGAAAGGCGATGGTCAATGGTAGTCAGCCTGAAATAGTATTGGCGCATTACGGGTATAGGTTTACCCTGTTTTACCCAGTTATCCGCTCGGTGGTAGGTTTCAGGAATTTCTTTTTTGATGATACTGCAGGTGGATAAACGTTTTTGTCCATATTTATCCAGAGTGGCGGAAAAAGCAAACAGGCGGCAAATGAGTCCCCGGTAATGGTATTGGGAACACTTACCACTGCGCTGGTCTTTAGCCATCACATGCAGAATTTGACATACCTGCTGTTCCGGATGGGACTTTAGTTGCTCCAGCCAGGTTTCCGCCTCTCCACGCGTAAAGAGGTGGTAGGCGAGGGGTAAAAATTCTAAAATTGTAGCTTCAATATCTGCTTTAAAGCAACATTTACCACATCCTGCCACGCAGGTGAGACCAGTGCCCTGACGCAATTTGTGAACGTCTTTTTCCAGATCATGGTAAAGTTTTTCTACTGCATTGACTTTTCTTTTTATGGACATTTTTAGGAGGTTATCATTCTCAGAATACCTCAAAAGGCCGGGATTAGTTGCATTACTGCAGATTATTTTTGTCAGTTTTTTTGGCCTGAGCAATGGTCTCCCTGATCCTGGCCGATTCTGCTGTTATTGCACAAATCTCAGCAACTTGCTTGCTAATCGCTTGAGGTGAGTGAAGTGCCCTTTTGTTAAATTTATTTTTGAAAATAGCATCCTTTTCAGCTCGTGCTTTCAGATGGAGGGAAAAGTGTTCCAAAGGATGCTTACCGAATACCTGGTAAGTTGCTATTTTAGGAGGTATATTTTCCAGGGTTAGAATTTGTTTACCCTCCTGTAAAATTAGGGTTCCCCTATCAAGATTTAGCTTAATTCTCAATTTCACTGATTTGACCTTCTCTGCCACCTCCAGTTTTTCTTTTAGCTGGATGGGATCCATCTTTTTCTGAAGACTGTGCAGTCCGAATAGTTCTTTACCCCAGCTCACCCAATTACGAAAATTTGGATATACCGGTACCCGGGGCAGTTCGTATGCCAGATGAGCACGGTATCGCTCTGCGTATCCCGGATCCTGCAACACAGCATATAGGTAGTAGAATAAATTTTCTTTGTTAATTGCTTGCAGGTCCCGGTTAGCTTTGTCGTACTCGTGGGTGAGTTCGCTGAGTTGTTTTTTGAGCTCATCAATGTAGCTTTTCACTCGCTGATAAATCACTTTGCGCTCAATGGCATCACGCTCCAGGCGCAGCACTTTCTGACGAAACTCCTCAATCTTTTCGTAGGGTGGTGCCAGCAGTTCTACGTCTGATGTAAAATGCTGAGCATCATTGAGTAAGCGGTTGATCTGTTCGGGGTACTTGCGGATAACCGGCAAATCACGGCTGACTTTAGCGATCTTATCCAGGGTCTGGGTTATATTTTCCGGGGGAAACACGATAAAATGACTATCGAGATGCCGGGCTCGATGTCGATAACTTTGCCTAAAGTCATGCAGGGCAGCGTCGCTGATGTTACTTTCATTACCCGAACGACTTGCCTGCAGCCTTACAGTCAGGTGTTTAGGATAAGATTGGGAACTGACGGGATAGTAGCTGCCATTCACTTCACCCGTGCCTGGTAATACAATCATTTGTGGCTGATCATTGCCTAGCGGGCCCGTTAAAGCCTCATCGGCGTAAATAAAAGTGGATATCCACGGAAGAACCATTACCCTTCGGATGTGGTCAGTATTGAACTCCAGGGGAATACCTTTGTCAGCCATTATCTTAAGCTGCTCCGGCCAGACAATCTTATCACTTAGCTTCTTACTGGGTCTCAGTCCCTTTTGGTACTCTTTGATCAGGTACTTTATCTTCTTCTCAAGCTGGTGTACATCATCGTCCATAAGCCACTGTGGCATCTGCCCTGATGGATCATCATCCGACATGTTGAAAAATGAATCTTCAGTACCAACGAACGACATTAGCTCAAAAAAGTCACTTTCGGGTAGACCTATCCAGAAGTTTTGTTTTTTTGGGTCAATGCTGGTCCAGCTAATATCCTCAAAGGTCTTGGGCAGCGAAGTATCATCGTCTTGGGAGTCAAGCATTGCGTACTGTAAATGGGCGTTATGTGAAGTTTGTAGGTTTTTTCGGGCTACTAAAAAAATGGCGCAAAGACCGTCCTGTTCATCATCCTGGGGCCAATCTACAATGAAGATATGGTTATAATGCCGATTCAGATACGCGCGAACCGGGAGGTGTTGGTCAGAAGTAAGGAAGTTACGCTCTAGCAGCAGCAGCAGCAGACTGTCGGATTTCATTTTGGCTTCAGCCCAGGAAAGCAATAGCTCCGGGTATCCGGGATTCTGAGCTTTCGTATTTTCTTCAGCATATTTTTCCTGAAGAAAAAGCTTATTTTGACGGAGTAAATTCTTGAGGTACAAATATGAAGGCGCCGCTGATCTTAGGTCAAGGACGAGAGTATCAAAATGACTATCATTGAGCCTTTGCGTAAGCTGTTCGGTGTCGAGAGGCTGCCCAAATAATGCGGCCTGGGTGCCCTGTGTCCTTTGAGCCAGCTGGAAAGGGTTGGCCCAGAGTAGAGTGCGTTGGGATGTAGTGTGATGAACTTCCAGATAGCTTAGTGCAAAATCTGTGAGTGATTGGTATAGGTGCACTCTTGTGCTTTCTGCCCTTACTTGTGCATCATCGGAGTCAGAGTGGGTATTTAGCCATGCTGGCTCCTTTGCTTCAAGCCATAACATGGACAGGGAATCCTGGGCAGCATTGAGTCCTAGTTGTCGTTTCATCAGGTATTGCTGGAGGTAATGTAGCTGATGGATACAGGATGGATTGAGTGCATGGGGCAACCGATTATCTGCAAGTAGCACCCGCCAGAGCAGATAGCGATCTTGTTGGGCGATCGCCTGGCTCACATGCGTGTTGGCATTCCTAAATTCCTGTAAGCGGTCAGGAAGGACCATTGGAAGTATATGATGACGACTAATTTCCAGAATGAGTTCTAGCGCCTCTTCTTTTTGTAATAACCGTAGATCATTAACATCCAGTACGAGTGATAAAATTGTGCACTCTTCCAGCAACTGCTGAATATCGCTTTTGCTTAGTTCAGGAGAAAGTACCTGCCGAAGGTATTCTACCAAAATGATGTATCGATCTTCTTTGGCAATAGTGTTGAATTGTTCTTTGAGACCAGATCGGATATCCTGTCTTACCAGTTGCAATGAGCAGTGCCAATTGGGCAACTGCTGCAGAATCATATTGATGGCTGACTCACTGGGTGAATAAGCCTCGCAAAAGCGATGAAAATTTCTGATGCTGAGATTGGCTGAAGGCATACACGAACGGCGAAGGAAGAGGGATGAGCAGGGTGCTTAGGCTATAACAATCTGCTGCCTGATAACGTAGTATCCGGCAGCAGATTATGATTCACGATCCTCCGTTCGTACCAGTATTTTCTTGTGCTTTTTTACGAGCTTCTTCCAGTGTATCCTGAATATTATGCCCGTTTTCAGTCAAAAAAAAATTATTGATACGCTCACGGAGTTTCTCCCCGGATTCGGGGGCAAAGAACAGGGCAAGTACAGAACCAGCCAGTAAGCCTCCGATAAGACCTGCCACTATGGTAGAAACATCCTCACTTTCCTGTTTCTTTTGCCTTTGCAGCAGGTACTGTTGTTTTTTGATTTTCTCTTTTAGTGCCCGGTTCACCGATAGTGCCGTGCCACTGATCAGGCTTACTACCTTAAGGGCTTCCAGTGCCGGAAATCTCCTCTTCTTTTTCCTTCTAAATCCAAATGAATTTAAGTCCATAGCTCAAAAAATTTAGGGTCTTATTATATAATACAACATAAGCAATTTAGTATAAATACAGCTTTATACCAACCCTCTTGGTAGTTTATAAACTATTGAGGTATAATTGAAAGTATCAATAATCATAGTTGTCTGTAAAGGATTAAGACCTCTTTTTTATCGTCTCTGAATAATGGTGCGCGCTATTGTATAAAACTCTGCTAATAGCTAAATGCACTAAAATGGGAAAGAAAATAACTTTCTTGGAAGCTTGGACTCCTTAGTAAATAATTTCCGGTTCTGTATCGTCGCCTTGTTGTTGGTAAAGGGCCCAGTACTGCTCCGCAATGGTGGCAGGGTGGTATTTTTCGTCTTCTGGGCTTATCGTACCCTTAATCGTGACGGTAGCCACGTGAATACCCATAGGTTTGAGTTGCTTGTACAGGCTGAAAGCCAGGTTACGTAGTGCGGCTTTTCCCATCGCCAGGGAGCCAAAGGCAGGCTCAGGTTCAAATGCGAAACCACCCCCAGTTAGGAAAATCTTACCACCTCCCGCCATTTCCATGGTTTGCCGGACAGCTTGTACGGCGCTTATGGCTCCCAACACATTGGTTACGTAATCGTGGATGAGGGCTTCCTGTGATACATTCAAGAGGTTGATCTGCTGTGCCGTAAAGGCATTATAAATCAACACCTCGGTAGGACCCAGTGATTCGTGAATGTAGGCAAGGCTGCTCTTCAGATCCTTACGATCAGCAACGTCGGCCAGGTAATAATAGCTTTCTACTTTTTCCCGGGAAAGGGTTTTCTGGTACTGCTTGAGCTTATTATTATTATTCCGGGCAATCATAGCAATGGTAAAGCCCTCTTTTCCGAAGCGGCGAGCCTGAGCAATGCCATTGCCAGCTCCCATACCGACGATCGTGACGACTTTACTACTCATAGAATTGCCTGCTCTTCTACCTGTATTTCCCTATGATCTAGCAGCAGAGGGAAAAACTGTCCGTGCATGGCTTCTCCTATCCCAATTTCAGGTACGCCCTGTAGTAGTACGTCATCTGTATTAGAGCGCACACCATCCGCAAAGACATTAATGACAAAAGCACGCCGGGGTCGGTAGGTTTTATTTTCGTACGAGCCGTGGACCATCAGTGGATGGTGAAAGGCAGCATGGCCTTTCTTAAGTTCTACCGGCACAGGGTTGAATTCTTTTTTCTGCTCTTCAGAAAGGTATTCTTGCAGGCCATCCATATCGCCGGCGAGTTCTGGTTTGTTCAACAGGCCCCAGCGATGACTACCTGGTACATAGTAGAGACAGCCGTTTTGCTGATCCGCATCATCCAGACCGGTCCAGCAGGTAAGGTGAGCCATGGGGACGGTGCGCGTCCAGTAAGCATAGTCCTGGTGCCAGGCTACAACTCCCCCGTGTTGCGCGGGTTTATAGAACAATTGATCGTGCCAGAACCGTACAGATTCATTGCCCAGTAACTGGCTGGCTGCCATGACGAATGCTGGATTCCAAAGTACATCATGAAAGCCCGGGGAGACTCGCCATGCCCCTAAGGCATGAAAAAGTGTGTGATTGGGGTTGGCTGACTCGTTAGAATGATACTCATAAAAGAGATGGTTGGCGGGATGATCCGCATTAAGAAGTTCTTTCAGGTCATCTCTTAGCTTTTCTATCTGCGGATTGTTGAGCAGAGGTATGTCTGCCAGGTAACCATTTTCATGAAAGAAATTTACTTGTTCATCAGTGAGTTTGTATTGCTCCCAGTCTGCGGTGCTTTGGGGCCACTGAAATAGGTTACTGACCAGATGATGAATTTCAGAGAGGTCGTTGGTTTGCATGATTAAGTCGGTTTATTAAGATCAGCCACTTTTTTGTGTTTTGAAAAAGTTACTAAAAAAGAGAAACTGGTACTGCACAGCATGATCCCAGTAAGACCAGTTGTGGCGACCCGGTCGCTCAATGTAGTCGTGCGGAATACCAGCAGCCAGTAGCTTGCGGTGAAGGTTACGGTTGATTTCAATGAAAAAGTCGTCAATACCACAATCAACGATGATCGCCAGTTGCCCGAGTATAATCTTATCTACTAGGTTTACTACCGAGAGAGAATCCCATCTTTCAGGATTTTGATTATAGGGTCCAAGTATGTCATCAATGTCCCAGGCATGGATATCAAAAGTCAGGTCTACGCCACCACTCATGCTGCCAGCAGCACCGAAAGTATCCTGATGCCGGATGCCTAAAAAAAGACCACCGTGTCCTCCCATACTTAAACCAGTGATAGCCCGGGCGTTACGATCCGAAATACTGCGGTAGTTTTCATCTATAAAGTTTACCACTTCCTGAGCTACGTGGGTTTCGTACTGGCTACCTTGGTCTACAGGGCTATCTATGTACCAGCTATTGTACCCGCCGTCGGGCATGACAACGATCACCTGGTGACGGTCTGCCAGGCTGGGCACCGCGCTGGCTTTGGTAGTCCAGCCAGCATAGCTGTCACTGTAGCCGTGCAGAAGGTAAATGACGGGGTAGCGCTTCTGTCCTTCTTCATAACCTTCAGGCGTAATGACAACGGCTGGTATTTCCTTGTCCATAACAACACTAAAGATTTGTAAGGTATCCGTTTCGGCACCAAAGGCAGATAAGGTGTAAAGCAGAGATGAAAACACTGAAAGCAGCGTAGCCGGAAAATACTTTTTCATCATTAGCGGTGTAGTTTTACGTTTGTTCCTGAAAAATTGCGGCAAAAAAATCTTTTACAGTTACAGTCATTTTCTCTTCAAATTAAAGGATTTTTATTAAAATGTTAGTAATAGCTGACTATTCTGGTTTACAGCCAATTTTTGACAGACCGCTACTAGCCTAACTGATATACACTGACTTAATTGTTATGCATCACCATCTGATTCGCATCCTGATACTTGTTTTTCTATCTGTTGTATACTTTTCGTGTCAGCCCAGCGACCGTGAGTCGGGACCTCCTAATATCATTATTTTTTTGGTGGATGACCTGGGCTGGACAGACTTAGGCTGTTACGGAAGTGATCTTTACGAAACGCCCCACATTGATAAGCTGGCACGGAGAAGTTTTCAGTTTACCAATGCTTACGCGGCCTGCACGGTTTGTTCTCCCACAAGAGCAGCCATCATGAGTGGGAAGTATCCTGCCCGTCTGAACCTGACTGACTGGATCACTGGCAGTGTAAATAGATACGCAAAACTTCAAGTACCTGACTGGAGAATGTACCTGCCTCAGGAAGAAGAAACGATTGCTGAGTTTTTAAAATCAAAAGGATATGCAACGGCCCACGTAGGTAAATGGCATCTGGGTGAAGATACGATCTACTATCCGCAGTACCAGGGCTTTGATATCAATGTAGCTGGCTATAACAAAGGATCACCTCCTTCTTACTTTTATCCTTACGAGCGAAAGGGCAGAGAACCCATTCCTTACCTGGAGGGAGGGGAAGAGGGTGAGTACCTGACGGATCGTCTTACAGAAGAAGCAGTTAGTTTTATCAAAGAACATGATGATCAGCCTTTCTTTCTAAACTTTGATCATTACGCGGTTCACACCCCTATACAGGGAAAAGACAGCCTGATAGACTATTACCAAAGAAAAATCATATCGGATTTACAGCACAGCAATCCCGCTTATGCTGCTATGGTGCATAGCACCGATGAAAGCATGGGCAGGCTGATGCAAATGCTGGACAGTCTGCAACTAACGGATAACACTTTTATATTTTTTACCAGTGACAATGGAGGGCTGGTGTTATGGGACATAACCAGTAATGCCCCGCTTCGCTCGGGTAAGGGCGCTCCTTACGAAGGGGGAACCCGGGTCCCCATGATCATTAAGCCAACAGGTGATTATTTGCAGGGTATACGTACAGAAGAACCGGTTATTTCGATGGACATCCCTGCCACGATCCGGGATCTGCTGAGTGGAGCTAGTCAGCCAGCTTATCAGGATGGTAAAAGTCTGCTACCTTTGCTCAGAGGAAATGTACCGTCATTAGAGCGTGAAGCGTTATACTGGCATTATCCGCATTATCACCGGGGTGGCTCATCGCCTTATAGCGCAGTTCGTCAAGGTAACTACAAGTTGATACATTACTACGAAGATGGACGTCAGGAGCTTTTCAATCTGAAGAAAGATCTATCGGAGCAGTATGACATCAGCAGCCAGGAAGAAGAAGTGTTACAAAAGCTGCAGCAACAATTGGAAGGCTGGAAAAAAGAAGTAAAAGCACAAATGCCTAGCCCTAATCCTGACTATGACTCTCTGAAAGCAATGGATTATTATCCCTGATCTGTATCGGGAAAATTTAACCGGATGAGTAACTTGCCCACTGTTCTATCGGATTCAGCATGACGCATGGCATCGGCAAGCTGGTCATGGTTGTAGGTCTTTTCTATAAGAGGGCGTAGGCCTTCATTGTCAACATAATTGCGTAAAACTTCCAGGTCTTTCCGGTTGGGCCTCACCCACATAGTATGAGCGGACTGATGGCTGAATTTGGTAAGCCATGACCAAAAAAAGGCTGATGGTCCGGGTAAGGTAGTAACGTAATGGCCTGACTTTTTGAGAATACTCCGACATCGTGGATAGCTGCTCTTGGCTACTGCATCAAAAACGAGGTCATACTGGTTGGGTAACTTTTCAATAGACTGTCGGGTATAGTCCATGACAGAATCAGCCCCCAGTTTTTTTACGATTTCAGTATTTTTACCACTACATACACCCGTTACCTCTGCGCCCATAATCTTGGCGATCTGAACAGCAAAACTACCAACACCTCCTGAGGCACCATTGATCAGCACCTGCTGTTTTTTCCGGAGCTTACCGTGATCCCGTAGTGCCTGTAAAGCAGTCAGACCAGCCAGCGGTATCACTGCCGCCTCTTTCAAGGGAATACTTTCCGGGGCAGGGGCCAACCTATCTTCATGCAATGTAACGTGCTCTGCGTATGCTCCCATAGCAGATGCCGAATTCATTCCGTACACTTTCTGGCCTAGGGTAAAGGAACTGTGAGCTGACCCCAATTCTACAACCTCACCTGCAAAATCGTGTCCTAGTACAATAGGAAAATTTTTTCTGATAATGAGTTTAAGATCTCCTCTCCTGACTTTAAAGTCAATGGGATTGATGGAAGAGGCCAATGCCTTTATTTTTACTTCACCCGGTTGTACAGGAGTAGTGTTGATATCACCGAATTGTAGCACATCAGGTCCTCCATATTCATGAATGATTATCGCTTTTGTCATGACATACTCTTTATACTAGAAATCTATGACAATACCGATTGTTGGCAAAGCAGCACTATTATCAGTATCTGGTACCTGAACCAGACGCCTGGGTTGCAGGATTTGCCCATTATCTCCCCGGTCAAGCGAATAGGAGGGAGGGTTGGGCAGGTCGTTGGAAAGCACATTCGTAACTTCCAGAAAAGCGTTAAATGTCCAGTTGCTAAAATTCCACTTTTTATCAATGCGGATATCTGTCTGGTTAAAGGCCTGTAGTCTTTCTTCTCCCAGGCGATTGTAGTCGTTTACGAAAATGGGGTAGGTGTCCACCGATTCTTCCAGGTCAACCGGGGGAAATGGGGTAGGGCCAAGGTATCTGACACGAATCCCGATCTCCCAGTTTTTCGGCAGTTTATAGCCACCGGTAAAGGTGAGTAGATGACGATTGTCCCAGACAGAAGGAAGGTATGTTTCTCGGTCCAGTCCGGTAAACTCACTCCAGTAGAGGGTGTAGGCCAGGATTCCGTAAAAGTTTTTGTTGAGTTTCTGCTGCAGTAACAGCTCCATTCCGTAACTGCGGCCGAGGCCCACACTTTCAATATTTTCATTACCCAACACTTCAAAACCACCACCCAGGTTGGCTAACGAGACCCTGTCACGCACAGAAACAGGATAATTGTCATATCGCTTATAGAAACCTTCCAGGGTAATGCGGGTGGAGCGTCGGGGCAAAAACTCTAGACCGGCTACCAGGTGATCGCTCTGAATGTACTTGCTGTCCTGATTAAGGTAGTTGCCGGCATTATCCTGAAACCCCAGAATAGTGTAGGGTGGAATTTTAAAATACCTGCCGGCTGAAGCATTGATAGTCCATCGGGGAGCAGCCACATAAGCTAAGGAAAGGCGAGGAGAAAAGGTATCAAACATATTCATACCTCCTTCTGTGAAGGTGTTGCCATCTATTCTTACGCCAAAAGAAGGTGTCAACCGCTCACCCAGGAAAGACCTGGAAACCTGAGAAAACAGGCCAAAGCGAAAAAAATCAGTGTTTGTTTTGTACGTAATATCATTGATGGCATCAATGGTATTATTCTCGTAACGAGAATACTGGGCCAGCAGCCCCCCGGAGATCGTCCAGTCACCGACAAAGTTGGTTTGTTCATAACGGAATTTGTTCTCATCTTCCACCGATTCGTTGCTAAAGATGGCTCCCTCCTGATTCTCATTATCTTCGTACTGCGTAAAAGTATTGTTGAGGATATTGCCGCTCAATGTAGCGCGAAAGAAGCCATTGCCTTCGCGAAAGCGGTGTCGCCAGCTAAGCCCAATGGTACTGGTCCACTGTTGAATGACCGGTACCTGATCCAGTATGGCCTGCTGTTCCAGAGAGTACTCATCGGGCGGGTTGATTTGAAAATCGTCAATAGACCCGACTCCTACTAAGTTAACTTCGTTACGGTCGTCAACCTTGTGATTGATCTTATACTGATAGTCCCAGTAGTCCGGTAGAAAGGGCAGGTCAATCAGGCGAAATAAGAACTGGAGATAAGAACGCCTTGCTGAGACGATATACGTAGTCTTGGCCAACTCACCCTCCTCAGGCTTCACCAGGGGGCCTTCAAAGGTAAAGGCAGCTTCACTGG
The DNA here is from genome assembly GCA_964653665.1 of uncultured Porifericola sp. Taxonomy (GTDB): domain Bacteria; phylum Bacteroidota; class Bacteroidia; order Cytophagales; family Cyclobacteriaceae; genus Catalinimonas. Next base: position 61,386 of record CAZZGE010000002.1, read on the forward strand.
CACTAAGTCTGAAGTTGGCCCTTCTTTCACGGGCGTTACCATTACGTTGATCAAATTGCAGCACACCTGATAAAACATTATCGTACTGGGCAGGAAATGAACTGGTACTCAAGGTTACACCTTCAATAAAAGAAACATTGAGCAGGCCAACCGGGCCTCCAGCACTACCCTGGGTGGCAAAGTGATTGATATTAGGAATTTCAACGCCATCCAGGTAATAAACATTTTCATTAGGAGCACCTCCCCGGATGATGACATCGTTACGAAAACCCACTGAACCTGATACTCCAGGCAGAGACTGCACTACTTTGGCGATATCATTATTACCTCCCGGATAAGTTGCGATCTCTTCTTGTGATAGTCTTTGGATTGAATTGGGAGTCTCGGTAAGTTTTCCAAAAGGGCTGGCTTCAATGACGACCTCACTGAGCTCATCCACTGCTTCGTTTAAGCTAAAATTCAGGTCAGGGTTCCCTCCAGAACGCACCACTACATTATATCGGGTAGATGACTGGTACCCTACGTATGAGGCCACCACATTGTAAGTTTGTGCAGGGATGTTGTTGATCTGATAAAAACCATTAATATCGGTAATACCCCCAAGCTCGGTATCTTCAACTTTGATAGTAACGCCGATGAGTGGTTCTTCTGTTTTTGCATCTCTTACAAATCCACTGAGCTGACCCGTACTTTGGCCAAGAGCAAAATAATTCTGACAGCTCAACAGTAGTACGAGAAATAAAATCAAATGCCGGGGTTGCTGAAAAAAATAAGAACTTTCTAGCATATGAGTTAGTTATTACAAATATATAGTAAATTTATTACAATATTGTTATATACTGATAAATAAAAAATATGTTTAGATGAATGTCAAAAGAAGTTGAAAAAGTGATTGAACTACTGACCCACTGGAAAGAATTTTCAGAAACAGGAGAAAGCAGCCTGAAGGCATTTGGTCGTTGGCTGCAGGAAAATGACGAAATTTTTGCAACAGTAGAGACAAAGAACACCGATGTTTCCTTTCGGAATCGTTATATTCATTCGCAGGTGCCTTTGGAAGATCAGATTGTCCTGCATTGGGGCAGACTTTTGCGATTTACCCATCTGTGGTCCAAAAAGGCTCTCAAAAATTTACCTATCAGCTCTACAGAAGAATTTGGTTTACTCAAAACTGTAGAACTGATGGGTAGTGCCCGAAAAACAGATTTGGTCAAATTTACACTGCTTGAAACGACTACCTGTTTTGAGATGATTAAGCGCATGGTCAGGTCAGGATTTCTTCGGGAGGAAGTAGATCCTGATGATAAGCGGTCCCGGAGAGTATCTCTCACCCAAGAAGGTAAAAAGCTTTCAAAAAGAAGCGATGTAGAGGTAAAAAAGCTTTCTCATCTTTTAATTGGTAACATTCATAAAAAGCAAAAAATAGCATTACTGCAAGTGCTACAAGATCTTGATAACTTTCACGCAAAAGTATACGAAAGAGAAAGTGATCAGAGCATTGATCAAATACTAGAGAAAAATATCACTTCTAAGAAATGATGAATAAGAAGATCTGGTGAGGTAAATCCGAACTTAAGTGCCCATAACGCAGCCAAAATTAAGACGAAGGATAGATAGACTACTGCTTGACGAGTTTTTCTTTTTCTTTGTGCAACTGCCACCATGGTACGCCGGGCGCGTTGTGATGCTCATAATGGTAACCGAAAAAATAACAGCTGATGAAAGCCCAGAAATGATTCTTGTTTTGCGTTGAAGACTTATGCCTGTTGTCATGCTCTCCGCGATGCGGCAAATAGGTACCAAAATAAAACAACTGCAATGTAGCAAGTATAGAGGGTATGATATAGTAGAAAATTACATTGGGCTTGGGAAAGGCAAGCAGCAACAATTCATAAGTACCCGCCATGAGTAAAATCTGCCAAACACTGACATATTCTTTGGCAAACTTAAGGTACCAGGAAAAAAAATTACCATCATGGTAATCTGGGTCTTTATCGGAAGCTACAAAGCGATGGTGCATATGATGCTTAGGGAATAGCTTTTTGTAAGAATTGTAGGCAAATAATGTAGCCGCTATTTTCCCGATTAGAGCATTTACTTTCTTGCCGGAAGAAACTGTACCGTGCATAGCGTCATGCGCTGTGATAAACAAGCCGGTGTACAGGTGTGATTGGAGGAGTATAAAAAAGTAGGTGAATGGATTTGACCAGCTAAATTGATAAAATTGAAGCAGGCAAAACAAGGTAGCAAACCATAATAAAATTATGACAACTGCTATCCATACGCCCTTTTCAAGCCTTAACCACATAAGTTACCACTTTAGAAGTTCTTGTTTTACTTCTTCCATTAGCCACATAGGTGTAGAAGTAGCTCCGCAAATACCCACTGAATTACCATTCTCAAACCATGCAGCATCTATCTGTTCTCTGCTGGAGATAAAGTAAGTACGCGAATTTTTTTGTTTACAAACACCGTATAACACTTTTCCGTTTGACGATTTGGTGCCAGATACAAATAAAATCACATCAAATTGCCCGGCAAAGTCTCGTAACTCTTTGTCACGGTTAGATACCTGCCGACAAATGGTATCGTTAGAATTTATCTCAATGCCGGCATCTTTCAGTGTACTGGTGATCTCGTAGAATTTATCTGTACTTTTAGTTGTCTGGCTGTAGAGCGTAATATTTTTAGGAAGATCCTGTACATCAAGTTCATTTATGTCCTGAAAGACCACTGCTTCCTGATTGGTCTGCCCTAGTAAACCTTCTACCTCAGCGTGACCGTGTTTTCCATAAATGTAGATCTTTTCATCCTTGTCATAAGAAGTCTTGATACGGTTTTGTAGCTTTAAAACTACTGGACATGATGCATCAATCAATTCTAGGTCATTTTCTATAGCAGTGCGATAGGTGGAAGGAGGTTCACCGTGAGCTCTTATGAGTACTTTTTCCCCACGAAGTTTCTTTAAGTCCTGGTGATTGATGATTCTAAGTCCTTTTTTCTCCAATCTACTCACCTCCTCATCATTGTGGACGATATCACCCAGGCAATACAGGTGACCATGTTCGTCTAAAATATCTTCTGCCATTTCAATGGCGTAGACTACGCCAAAGCAAAAACCTGAATTATTATCAATTTCAACTTTTAAATTAAACATGACTAATTGGTTTACTATACCTTCACAAAAAATAGAGTATCAAAAATCACTGCTAGAGGTAATTAAAACGAGCGCGGAAATAAGTACTGACCAGCAGGGCAAATTTCTTAGGATCAGGAATTCTAATTCTTTCCTGCGATATAGTTTCTGCCGAGCAGTTTTTGATCTTTTTAAATAAGTTGAGATAATAAATATATGCCAAATAAACACCCAGTTTAGCGCCTGCAGGCAGCTGAAGGATGCCCTGATAGGCAGCGTCAAAATCCCGCTGAATGTCCAATTCTATCAAATCTTTAGCTTGTGCTGAGAAAGCATTGAAGTCCACTCCGGGGAAATATACTCTTCCCCTTTCTACATAATCAGCTTTGATATCTCTAAGAAAATTTACTTTCTGGAAAGCTGAACCTAACTGACGGGCAGGTACTTTAAGGTGCTGATAGAGTTGTTCTTTGCCTTCACAAAATACGCGCAAGCACATCAGACCGACGACTTCGGCTGAACCATAGATGTATTCCTGATAGCGGCTATCGTTGTAAGTGTGCATATGTAGATCCATTTCCATACTGTTCAGAAATGCGTCAATCAACTCATGCTCAATGTTGTACTGCTGTACTACGAGCTGATAAGCATGTAACACCGGGTTTAAACTGATTTTGTCGTAGATGGCCTTATAGGTCTCACTTTTAAAATCCTGTAACAGGCTTTCCTTATCATGATCATGGAAGGTATCGACAATCTCATCAGCGTATCTTACAAAGCCGTAAATGGCATAGATAGGATAATGAAATCTTTTGTGCAGTGTTTTGATTCCTAGCGTAAAGGAAGTACTGTAGTGTTCGGTGATAAGTTTACTGCATTTGTAAGTGGTAAGGTCAAAAAGATTCATGAGTTTGAAATTATTTACAAGGCTGCAATGATTTGGAGTTAAAAAGCTTTGGCAACCTCTTCAGCCACCACTTGGCCCGAAATTAACGAAGGTGGTACTCCGGGCCCAGGAACGGTAAGCTGACCGGTGTAGAAAAGGTTATTCACCTTTTTGCTTTTCAACCTAGGTTTAAAGATAGCTGTTTGCATAAGTGTATTGGCCAGACCGTAAGCATTTCCCTTAAAAGCGTTATAGTCCTTTACAAAGTCATTATGTGCATAACTACGTTTGAAAATAACTGCATCTCTCACACTTTGACCTGTCAACTTTTCAATACGATCCATGACAATATGATAAAATTTTTCCCGGATTTCCTCATTGTCCTCTAGTCCAGGTGCCACGGGTATCAATATAAATAAATTTTCGCAACCTTTTGGTGCTACGGAAGGATCAGTTTTAGATGTCACTGATAGATAAAACAGAGGATTGTCAGGCCATCTCTTATTTTTATATATATCTTCGGCATGAGGGAAAAAATCCTCGTCAAAGAAAAGGTTATGATGATTAAGATTTTCCAACTTCTTATTCAATCCAATATAGAATAGAAGGGAAGAAGGTGCCATTTTTCTGTTCTCCCAATACTCGGGTGTATAGCTGCGTTTTTCTTGTGGCAACAGGTTGGTTTCTACATGATGGTAATCAGCACCAGCCACTACCACATTAGCCTCAAAGGTATCGGTGTCAGTAATTACCTCACGAATATTATCACCTTTGAAATTAAACGCTTTCACATTTTGGTTGAACTCTAACCTGACGCCTTGTTCAAAGGCCACTTCAAGCATACCTTCAATAATTTTATGCATACCGCCCATAGGATACCAAGTACCTAACTTGATATCGGCATAATTCATAAGACTGTAGAGAGCCGGTGTGTTTTGAGGGAGAGCTCCTAGCAGAAGTATAGGAAACTCCATAATCCTAATGATTTGATCGTTCTTGAAGAAAGACCTTATGTGTTTGTAGAAGGATTTGAAGACATCCATACGAAGCACATCGTACAAAAGGCGGGCACTCACAAACTCACTGAGGGAAAGGCTCGGTTTGTAAACCAGATTATTAATGCCGACTTCATATTTGTAAGCAGCCTGACTCATAAATTCATCAAGCATTTTACGACTACCACGCTCCATACTCTCGAACAAATTTGCCAACCCATCATAAGAGGCTGGCAAATTGAGAAAATCATGATTTCCAAACACTACAGTATATGAAGGATCAAGTCTATGCAGTTCATAAAAGTCAGCGGTCTTATGACCAAAACTCTCAAAGTAGCTGTCAAACACGTCAGGCATCCAATACCAACTAGGTCCCATGTCAAAGGTAAAACCTTTATTAGAAAACCGACGTGCTCTGCCACCAGGACTGCTGTTTTTCTCTAAAATGGTAACATTATACCCTTTTTGGGCAAGGCGAGTTGCTGCAGAAATACCAGCAAAACCCGAACCTATAACAATAACAGTGCTTTTGTCTTTCATTCAGAGAATAACTACTCTTTTATAGCATAGTTTTTTAAAGTAGCTTTGAGTTCCTTTCTAGCAATATGTATACGGTTTTTGACCGTACCAATCGGAATGCTCAATCTATCGGCAATTTCGTGGTATTTGAAGCCGCGGTAATGCATCATGAAAGGAGTTTTATATGCATCATCAAGTTTACTTATAGCTCTTCTGATGTCCCGCATTGCAAAGCTTGAGTATGCGTTATTCTCAGTAATACTACTTGAACTGTTGATGTAGTGCAAATTATCAGTGGTGTCAATAAAGGTATTACGACGCACCATGCGCTGATAATTAGTAATAAAGGTATTTTTCATGATCGTATACAACCACGCTTTCAAGTTAGTACCGTCCGTAAATTTGTCACGATTGGTAAAAGCCTTAAGAATTGTTTCCTGGAGAAGATCATTAGCTTCTTCCATATCCTTAGTGAGCTTTAATGCAAAAGGCTTTAACGACTTTGACATCTTATCTAGGGAATAACTAAATTCTAATGCTGTCATGATAAAAAATTGTTTGGTATTTTATTTAATCAAATGTATTAATAATCAAACAGATAACAAAAAATTTGTTTAACTAATTTTAAAAACATGTTAAACAAAAATTTAAAAAGGATATAGTGTTAAATGCTGTAAATGGCTTAAACCAACACATCGTTGCGAATATCAATAGCAATGAAGATAGACAATAAATATTGGTCGTTTACTTTTCGTCGTGAATAGTTACACAAAAGGGATGTGGGCTTTGACAAAAAATTAAGCCTTGAGATAAAAAAATGATTGTGCATACATTTATTTGTACGGACTTAGCGTCGATTGGTTGGGCTTAATCAAAAAAATAAGAAGAAGAGAGGGGCAGTCAGTCTGCGTCTTGCAAGTTCATTTCCTCCACAAACTGAATAACATGGTCAATACGGGTGAAAACCCTGACATTGTTTTTAGACTTTATTCGCTGCCCAATAACTTGGTAACCGCTGAGTAAGATTTCTGAACCAGGGAAAGTTGAAGACAACTTATTTACATAATTTTTGATTTCACCAGCAGGAGGGCTCGTAGTGATAATCGTTAAAATATAATCTGGTTCATGAACCTGGTGAATAGACTTGAGGTCGTCGAAGGGTAAGTTCTGACCAAAGTAAACCACTTTGTTTCGGCGTGCTTTAATGATATAACAAAGAAATAATAAAGTTAACTCATGAAGTTCACCTTCGGGTAAATACAAAAGATACTTATGCTGGCTATCATCGTTAGACACAAATTGTCCGTCAATGGCGACAATTAACTTTTGGCGGATAAGATTTGAAATAAAATGCTCTTGAGATGGATTTATCGCACCAGTTTGCCAAAGCACACCAATTTTAGATAGGAATGGATAAATCACATTGATCATTGTACTCTCAAATCCCAGTTTCAGAATATTGGTAGCTATAATTTTCTCAAATCGGTCCTCATCCAGATCAATCATCGCTAAGGTAAGGGCATGTATTTGATCAGGATACCGGAGATTCTTCTCAGTGAGCCTGAGCACTTCATTATTCATATCCTCCTCATCCATACCAGCAATTTTGGAGATTTTATATCCATTCTCTTTAAGAAGCGCAATATTGAGGGCAAGTTTCAGATCCTTATCATCATAATACCGTATGTTTGTTTTAGTACGCTTAGGTAATATAAATCGGTATCTTTGTTCCCATATTCTAAGCGTATGAGCCTTGATACCTGATAATTGTTCTAGATCTTTTATTGAGTAAGTGCTCACGTTATTGGTTCGTTGAATGATAAAACATTAAAGGCAAAAAGTTATCTCATATTCTTTCTCTTGAAATACTTAAAAGGCACAATCAGTAGCCCAAAAGAAACAGAACCATCTCTTTCCTTGGTTTTGTGGTGGTCACGATGAGCTTTGCTAATAGCCTCCAAATATGAGCCCTCCGGTTTTTGCTTTACCTTCATCCTTTTATGAATTAAAATATCATGTAATACAAAGTAAGTAAAACCGTACAGAGTAATACCGAAACCTATCCAAAACAAGTAGTTCAGGGTGTTTAAACCCAAAATAATTAAAATAACCGCTGTTGTGCCAAATAGCAGAGAAAAAACATCATTAAGCTCAAAAAAACCTTTGGTTTTGGTATGATGAGTTTTGTGAATTTTCCATAGTATACCATGCATAATATACTTGTGTATGAACCAGGAAAAAAGTTCCATTCCCCAGAATCCGATCAGAATAAAAGTAATGCCATATCCAAATACATCCATTATTGATGAACTTCTCTTAAACAAATATGTTGAAGGAATTGCTCAAATTGAGGCTTGTAGAAGAATAAAAAAAAATGCTTGAACATAAATTACTTTCTTAGATAACGCATTTTGTTTTTGAAAATTGGATAAATGGAAAAATGTCTGCAGCAAGAATGCAGTAATCAGCCAACCTAAAAAGTTATGTGTCGGGATCTCACCTCCGTCCCATGCCCAAAAGTCAAGTGAAATAGCCACCGGTTCAATAAAGAAATCCAGTACAACCATCATCAAGCTACCCAACGAACTCCTCAGCAATACATTATTTACCAGATGATGAGCCCATACCCCAGTGCAATAAATCAGTATGAGCCAGTTTAGCCCAATAAGAATTGGAACATCCCAGATTTTAAAACCAAGGGTGGAGCCGTAGCTGTATTCTCCAAAAATAACACCAGTTTTTACACCGGCTACTTCTACCAAAAAACCCAGGATAAAGCATCCTACCGCAAAAATGTAAAACTGAAGATTCCACTGACGGTGAAATGAAAAAAGAATAACGCTGGTGATTAGTAAATTAAGAGGAGTAGCCAACTGAAAATACGGCCTTAAGGGAGGATAGGAAAGACCTATAGCACCGAAAAAATGAATAATAATAATGGACATGGTGGCTGCTCTTGAAGAAATACAGCCACCTTTGCCCATTGTTACATTATCTTTATCAAAAAGGGTGGGCATTGTTTATTCAGTTACAATGAAACTGAATAATACAAACAATTATAGGTTTTCTTGTTTGTGGTTTTTGATCAATTTTTGAGCAGTGGAAAAATTATTTTGTGAAACGACAGCCATCAGACGTATATAAACTTCATCGGGTATGCTGTCATGAGAAAAATGACGTGTTAATGCATCGTACCATTGAAGTAATGTGGGTTCTGAATCAACTTCATCCAAAGATGACAAAAAAAGACGCTTAATCGCATCTTTTTCCAATCTTGCGAGGTGCTCTTCAAGGTATTTTTCCATTTCTTCTACAATTCTACGCTCTCTTTCGGTAGATCCGGTTTGGTATATACCTCGTACAGGGGATACTCTACTGCTTACCTCGTTAAATAGTGCGTGAAGTTCTTTCCTTTTCATGCTTTGCTGATAAGTTTTAGCAGAGATAGCTCCTTGTCTGCTTTCAGATTCTAACAAAGCACTTAAGATACTACAGGTTAAGATGCAGAACTCCGTAGTTTATTCATATTTCTAAGTATGTAAGAAAAAAATAAAACCGCATGCTCTAAGCATGCGGTTTACAATACTGAAAAAACTGTGCAATTAAACATTGACGTGTCTTTCGGCATGGTAAGAGGATCGAACCAGGGGACCTGATTCAACATATTTTAAACCTCTTCTCAGTCCTTCTTCCTTAAAATGCTCAAAAGTATCGGGATGAATGAATTCAGCTACTTCAATGTGCATTTTGGTAGGCTGTAAGTACTGGCCTAAGGTAAGAATATCCAATCCATGAGCTACCAGATCATCTATAGTTTTGTAAACTTCGTCTTTCTCCTCGCCTAGTCCTAACATAAAACCGGACTTTGTTCTCATGCCGTAGTCTTTGATTTTTTGTATCTGCTCCAGACTCCGGTAATACTTTGCTTGAGGTCTTACCCTACGATAAAGACGTTCAACCGTCTCCATATTATGAGAGACAACCTCCTGACCGGCATCCATCATGCGGTAAAGAGCTTCCCAGTTACCCTTTACGTCCGGAATGAGGGTTTCAATTGTAGTTTCTGGGCTCTGCTCTTTCACCTGTTTTACGGTTTGGTACCAGATTTCAGCACCACGATCTTTTAGCTCATCACGATTTACCGAAGTGATTACTGCATGTTTTACACCCATCAGCCGAATCGCTTCAGCTACCCGGGTAGGTTCCTCTTCATCGTATTCGGGAGGGCGTCCAGTAGCTACAGCACAAAAGGTACAGCTTCTGGTACATACATTTCCCAGTATCATAAAGGTAGCGGTGCCCCGCCCCCAGCATTCACCCATGTTGGGACAGTTACCACTCTCACAGATGGTATGCAACTTATATTTATCCACCAGCTGACGCACCCGGGCATACTCTTTACCTACCGGCAGCTTTACTCTCAGCCAGTTAGGTTTGCGGGTTCTGGTAGTAGATTCTTCAGGTATTACAGGTAGTTCTATCATACAAATGTGTCTATGCTAAATATTTTCAAATCCAACAAAGAAAGCAGTAAATTGATTCGGCTGCAAGGACTAAGCTCTTTAAACGCGTGGCTTACTTGCGATTGCCGTAAAAAAGCATAATAAATGCGGAGGGAAAAATGCGGCGACTGTTTGCTGTAGGTACGATATCAATTTCGTTAGGAAAGGCTTCTAACTGGAACCCGGCCTCAAAGCCGGTAACATCATTCTTAAAAGTACCAAACTCAAATGCCAGCGACGCTTTGATATTGGCACCAACAACGACGTTTGATTTTCCAAAGCCTCTTAAAAAAGGACCAGATCCAATGATTCTGCTGGGTTCAATGCGGGGGTCATTCGTATAGGGAATCGTTACTGTTCTGGTAGGGGATTCAGCATACTGTACGTAATAGGGCATGACGATACCCAGAGTAGGTCCTCCAGCTAAGATGGCGTTGACTTGTACTCCCTGCTGGGGAGCTTTTTTAAAAATAATCCACTCTCTACCGTATTGAGGACGTACAGAGAATAAGTAATTTTTTTTACCCAGAATAAAAGTATTACCGCTGGTAGGTGAAACTCTCCTAATCTCTTTAGGATGCTTTACATTGACGATCTCCAACCCGTAGGTTCTGAAAAGATCTTTTC
>CAZZGE010000003.1:0-68669 GCA_964653665.1 uncultured Porifericola sp.
CTAAATCGCTGCTCGTAAGTTCATGAAATCTAAATCGTAAACAAATAATTATTTATGAGCATCTACATATTTTTCATCGTAGCTCACGCCACCAAATCCATGCAGAAATAATGTTCTTGAATACCTGAAAATTAACGGAAGCAGTATCAGTACCATGGCAGGTACTGCAGTGATGTAAACAAGTAGATCAGGGTCTCCAAAAAAATTGTACAATACGAAAGCAGTTCCTAAGAGAACCGCCATTGTCATAGCATAGCTTACATACATCGCTCCAAAAAAAAAGCCTGGCTCTCTTTCAAAAACTAACTGACAGTGCGGGCAAGTTTTGTGCGTTTCTGTAAACTTATGAGGCTTACTTAAAATTCCATATCTGAAAAGGTCACCTTCTCTGCAACGAGGACATTTATGGTTTAGGATAGCGTAATAGACTGACTTTTTTTGCATTTTCACGGCTTTGCTTGTACCAAAAGTACGCGATGGTACCAATTATCAAATATGGAGTAACGAAGAGGTAAAGGATTCCTAAATTCAGGCCAGATGCCAGAGCAGTTTCCCCGGCACTTACGTTGTTTTCGATGGTTGTTCGGCACATAGCACACTGCGCTATGATTTCTTGTAGTCCTGTTCCACAAAAAACAATAAGCAATAAAAATAACCTTTTCATAATTAATTATTTTATTTAGTAACAGTAGCAAAGTAATCTTGGTTCTTGATAGTTACAAACTACTGATAATAAGGACTAATCATCATATATACGATTACGCCTGTAACGGAAACGTACAGCCAGATAGGGTAAGCAAATTTAACTATCTTTCTATGCTTGGCTATCTTTTCATTTAGAGCAAAGTACAAGGATAGCAATACAAAAGGTACCACAATAGCTGCCAGAATTATGTGTGATATCAATATCGTAAGATAAACAGTACGGGAGTTTCCTAGTACAGCTGCTTCAGCATCTTCCAATACACCGTTACCATTTAAATCACCGAATACAGTCGACTCAGCGCTTGCGTGGTAAATCACGTAGGACACCAAGAAAAGAGCACCAAGCACAAAAGCCACTAACATTGCACTTCGGTGGTATTGAATTTTTTTCTGTTTAATAAAGATAAGACCAGCGACCAATGCAATAGAAGTAGCGGTATTAATGACACCATTGAGGTGGGGCAGAAAATCTACCCATCCTCCCTCTACCTTTAGTTTACTGGGTGAAAAAAGGAGCACTGCGACTGCTAGCGGGATCACAACAGATAATACTCCTATGATTATCAGAGAGCGGCTCTCATTTGCTGTCTTTAGCATGATTTACTTTTCCTTGCATGTAGAACAAAATTTTTAGCTCGCCTTTCAGGCGATCAATTTCATCAGAGTCGTAACCTTGATAATAGCCACGTATCATTGCGTTTTTGTCAGTCAGAATGAGTGAATGTTCAAACTCAATCTCCGATAAAAAGAAGCCGCATTTTAATGATCTATGATAAATCTTTTCACTTATTAAAACAAATTTCCAGGTCTCGGAATTCGCTCCATACCTACTTTTAAATTGTTGCAGCTCAGCGTCATCGTACTGATCATCCGAAGCAATGACTACAATTTGAAAATCTGATTTATCAGGAAATGTGATCTGTAGATTAGCCAATTGCTCCATTACCATTTGACATTCTGTATCACAGACCGTAGGAAAAAAGTATGAAACAGTGACTTGACTCTCTAGAGCACTTTTTTCGTACCCTTCAAAATCTGCCATAGGATCATAAATGGGTACTTGGTGTGGAGTGGTACGTTGCTGACAGTCTTGAGAGACAGGGACCTCAGTTTCATAGTACACGGGTAGCTCAAACTGATTCTGACCAAAGTTTTTTAAGAAGAGCCAAATAAAAACCGGTATCGCTAGCGTAACTAGCAGGATACCGGCTTTGAGTTTTTGATTCATGTTATTAAATAAAAACCTAAATCGTCTTAAAAATGAACCTTTACACCGATAGCATCAAAACTTTAAAGCACCTATTGAGGACGCTTCTGCGAGCAAGGCTATGATAAGCCAAATCACAAATACCAAAGGTATCATAATAGACCAAATCAATGTCTTTACCTCACCCTTCAGGTGCATGAATTCAGCAACGATGTAGAAGGCTTTTACGATTGTCAACGCAATAAAGGTAAAGTACAATAGAGGGCCTCTCGGTAAAATCAGCGCAAAAGCAAATTCAATTGCCGTAACAACGGCGAGGATAAGTGCAATCTTCCAAAGCTTATTGATCTTTGATTTATCTGCCGGTTGATACGATACAGAAGTAGTTTCATCAAGTTCTCCCATGACAAATATATTTTATATGAGATAGAAAAATGTAAAAACGAATACCCAAACCAGATCAACAAAGTGCCAGTACAGGCCGACTTTCTCAACCATTTCATAATGGCCCCTTCTCTCCAAAGTACCCACGCTAGCCTGGTAGAAGATAATGACATTTAATATCACTCCGCTGAAAACATGGAAGCCATGAAATCCCGTAATAAAGAAGAAAAGGGAAGCGAAAAGAGGTGGGCCATATTGGTTCTGCATGAGATTCGCTCCGAAGAAAACAGAACCGTCTGGCATCAAACCACCAGCATCAGTTCCGTGAATAAAGTGTGACCATTCCCAAGCCTGGCAGCCCAAGAAGGTAAATCCACCGATTACAGTCCACAGCATCCACTTAACCACGTCTTTACGATCCATACGATGCCCTGCCTCCACTGCAAGTACCATGGTTACGCTACTGAGAATGAGTATAAAAGTCATGAGACCCACAAAGACTAGTGGAAGCTCCACACCGTGCAAAAAAGGAACTGCTTCAAATACTTTTTCAGGAATAGGCCAATATTCCTGGGAAAATTCAAAATTAGCAGCTTCACCAGAATAAGCAGGATATGAATATCTAATGAGTCCGTAAGAAATCAGAAGCGCTGAAAATGTAAACGCATCAGAAAGCAAGAAAAACCACATCATCAACTTTCCGTAGCTCGCTTTTAGAGGGGCAACACCGCCGTCCCAGACATTTCTTTGCTTTACTTCTTCTGCTCCCGTTGTGGTTGTAGCCATTGTATAAGAGTATGTTTAATGATTTAAGATTAAAAATAGGAATAAATAGAGCCAAAGTCCATCTAAAAAGTGCCAATAAGTTGCACACATCTCTATTTGATCCATACTTTTTGAATGTACTTTATAACGAAAAGCATTTACCGTGACTAAAATTAAAAAGATGACCCCACTGATGAGGTGAACACCGTGCAGTCCAGTCAAGACGTACATGAATGACCCAGCAGGATTTCCCACGAAATACACGTCCATAGCAACAAGATCCTGCCAGACAATATACTGACCTACCAAAAAAGCAATACCAAGAAAAGCAGTAATCAAAGTATTCAAACGCAGGCTCATCAGATTATCATTCTTAGCTGCAAAATATGACCATTGCATCGTAATGCTGCTGGTCAGAATAATACCCGATGTAATATAAATCGTCTGAGGCAAATCAAATTCTAACCAGTTACCTTCAGATTGACGAACAATGTAAGCACTGGTCAACGCAGCAAAAATCATCACAACAGTGACAATAAATAGCCAAAGCGCAAATTTTTTGGGGTGCATAGAGAGCGTTTGTTTAGGCTCTTCAATGTACTCCCACTCTATTTTATTAATATCTAAATTTTGTTGTGCCATTATCTTAAATCTTGTCCAGTAGGAACGCTATCTGCACTACAGGAAGGTAAATAAAAGATCCAAACATAATCTGCAATGCAGATTTTCTACTACAGTCGGCCATGAGTCTAAACGTCTGTAACAGGAACAAAGTACCACAAATGGTAGCCACAATTGCTGAATCAACGCCTGTAATACCTAGTTTGAGAGGTAATAACCCCAGAGGTAGTAGGAACAACGCGTAAGTCATTATCTGAATAGCCGTCTTCAAATCCTTACCTCCACCTGATGGTAATAACTTAAATCCGGCTTTTTTATAGTCTTCGTCGGCCACCCAGGCGATTGCCCAGAAATGAGGAAATTGCCACATAAACTGTATGCCAAATAACACTAAAGCCTCATGGCTGATACTACCTGTGAAAGCAATCCAGCCCAACAAGGGTGGAAGCGCACCGGGAAAGGCACCAACCAAAACCGCGATAGGGCCCACCCGTTTGAGAGGAGTATATACAAAACTATACAATAAGAGAGAAAGCAGTGATAATCCGGCAGTAAGTAAATTTGTATATTGAATGAGCAAAAAGATACCTATTGAAGCAGTAAGCAGAGCGAACAGGCTTGCCTCTTGCACACTCACCCGACCTGTAGGAATAGGACGCCCTGCAGTTCTTTTCATTAACTTGTCCAGATCCTTTTCTATGATTTGATTAATCGTAATGGATGCTCCAGAAATTAAAAACCCGGCAAGACAAAGGATAAAGAGGTTATAAAAATCGATGGGGCCTTGCGTAGCTAAGGCGTAACCAAAACCCGAAGAGAAAGCTACTAAAAAAGAAAGCCTGAACTTCATTAATTTTACATAGGACTTAAGCTTTCCGCTTACCTCTACTGCGTCAAATTTAACTGTAGACTTGGTAGTTAGCATCTTTTTTGACTCCTTTTGAACGGTGAGGTACTCTAACTAGGAAGGCGCTCATTTGTCTGACCTTCACCCAAATGTAAAACTGTAAACCAAAAGCAATAGAAGCAAACACAAGGTGGATTGGTTGTGCAATGCGAGGTATAGCAAACCAAGCCATGATAGCACCACTACTAACCTCTACTACTATTACTATCATTAATACCAAAGAATCGATCATTAAGTTTCCTTGGTTGCCATAAAAGTAGAGGACACGATAAACCAGGTAAAGATGGGCGAGTAATAAGAGCAAAGAGAATGAACGGTGTATGTAGAAAACGATCCCTAGTTCATCAATCCATGATTCTCTTTGAGAATGATTAAAAGTATCGGCAACCATGTCAACCGATTCTCTTACTTGTGTCCCCATCATAATCTGAACGAGAGAGAGAACCATCAGAACAGTAAGCACTATTTTAATACTTGGAGAAGGAGCAATTTCCTGATGGAACATCCATCTATCTTTCCTTACCCGTAAGTAGCTATAAGTCAGTAGCGCAACAATAACCAATGCCAGTAGCATGTGAAGTGTGATCATCCACTGAAGCAAATTGGTTGATACAACTACTGATCCTATCCACCCTTGTAAACCCACTGCAAACAAAGTAATTAATGAAATAAAGAATACTTTGTTGTCGTATCCCAGGTAAGTAAAAGATAGTAAAAAAGTGATCAGTATGAATAATCCAACAACAGCACCAATCAAACGATTTATGTATTCAGTCCATGTTTTAGCAGCATTAAAGTCTTCCTCTACTAATATACTTTTGTCTTTTCTGATCTGGTCAGCTAAATCTATGAACCCAAAAAATTCTAGATAACTTGTGAATTTGACATTTTTTTCTTCGCGTTGCTGGGCATAAATATCTTTATAACCAGATGGGAGTTGATCTACCTCAGTAGGCGGAATCCAACTTCCAAAACATTTTGGCCAGTCAGGACATCCCATACCAGAACCAGTGCTTCTAACAATACCCCCGGCTAAAATAAGAATGTAAACGGAAACAAGCGTAACAAGGCTCAACTTCCGTATGGATTTGACTTTAGGCTTTAGCCTCATTTTGTTTTGCCTCCTCTTTTTTCTCTTCTCTTTCAAGCTCAATCATCTCATTTTCATGAGGAAGATTTGACTCCGTGGTTGCTGAAAAAGGAATATGCTGAGGTATATAGTCTTCTTCAGCTCCTGGCTTACTATAGTCGTAGGGCCACCTGAATACTTGAGGAATGTCACCAGGCCAGTTTCCGTGTCCAGGGAAACGCGGCGTAGTCCATTCTAGTGTGTTTGACTTCCAGGGATTAGCAGGTGCCAAACGTCCACGATACATACTATAGAAGAAATTGTAGGCGAATATTATCTGCGCCGCAAATGTGAGGATAGCAGCGACACTAATGAACATATTCAAGTCAGTAAATGTACCTAGGATATCAAAAGTGGTGAAAGAGTAATATCTTCTTGGAAATCCTGCAATACCGATGTAATGCATAGGAAAGAAAACAAGGTATATCCCTACAAAAGTTAGCCAGAAATGGATGTAGCCTAATTGCTTGTCCATCATTCGCCCAAACATTTTCGGGAACCAATGATACACACCAGCCATCAACCCGAAGAAAGAAGCACTACCCATCACCAAGTGAAAGTGCGCCACTACAAAGTAGGTATCATGAAGTTGGATATCAATTGCAGAATTACCAAGAAAAATTCCGGTAAGTCCACCAGAAATAAATACTGATACCAATCCAATAGAAAACAACATGGCTGGAGTGAAGATAATATTACCTTTCCAGAGAGTAGTGAGATAGTTGAATACTTTCACTGCAGAGGGCACAGCAATGATCAGTGTTAAGAACATAAAAATTGAGCCTAAGAAAGGATTCAACCCTGATACAAACATATGGTGTGCCCATACAACAAATGAAAGAATAGTGATTCCGAGCATTGATCCTATCATTGCGCGATAGCCAAAAATGGGCTTTCTAGCGTTTGTAGCAACAACCTCAGAAGTAATTCCCAAAGCAGGCAATAATACAATATAAACCTCGGGATGACCCAAAAACCAGAAAAGGTGCTGGTACAAAATTGGACTACCACCAACGTTAGGTAGAGCCTCTCCACCAATATAAATTTCTGATAAGTAAAAGCTGGTTCCAAAGCTTCTGTCGAATACCAATAGCAGGGCCGCAGCGAACAACACTGGAAAAGACAGGAGGCCGATCACAGCAGTCAGAAAGAAAGCCCATATTGTTAAAGGTAACTTTGCAAAAGAAAGACCTTTCGTTCTAAGGTTAATAACCGTAGTAATATAATTGATTCCACCCATAAGAGAGGAAGCAATAAAGAACACCATTGCTACGAGCCATAGCGTCATACCAGCTTGCGAACCCTGTATGGCTTGAGGTAGGGCACTTAAAGGTGGATAAACCACCCAACCACCGGCAGCAGGTCCTGTCTCCAGAAAGAGTGAGGTAAACATAATCACACTGGCTAAAAAGAAAAGCCAGTAGGACAACATGTTCATGAAACCTGATGCCATGTCCCTAGCCCCAATCTGAAGGGGGATAAGAAAATTGCTGAACGTACCACTGAGACCAGCGGTGAGAACAAAGAACACCATAATTGTACCGTGCATGGTCACTAGCGCAAGATAAAATTCAGCATCAAGGGATCCAGTTGATGTTATCCAGTCACCCAGCAAAGGTCTTAGGAACTCCAATTTCATGTCAGGAAATCCTAACTGCAGGCGGAAAATGATGGATAGCAACCCTCCAATAAAAGCCCAGATGATACCTGTCAGCAAATACTGCTTGGCGATCATCTTATGATCCGTACTAAATATATATTTAGTTATAAAGTTATCTTGGTGATGGTGCTCGTCATGGGCGTGCTCTTCGTCTGCGAGCGCCTCATTTGTTGTATTTAATGTAGCCATGTATAAATATGATTATTTGCTTATTTTAACTTGGTCAGAATCTAATTCAGCATTAATAACGGCAAGCTCTTTCATGTCACTGGGTACCTTTGCTAAGTAGTCGGGGTTTTGCTGAAGCCAGGGCTGCTGTTCAACATACCAAGCTTCATATTTTTCAGGTTCAACTACTTCAATCATTTTTCTCATTGAAAAGTGACCACGGCCGCATACCTCAGTACAATAAATGTAATAGTTAAAGTCAGGATCATTGAGCTCTGCACGCATTTCCTCGGTCGTTTTATTGGGAACAAACCAGAAACGAGTGGGCATACCGGGTACTGCATCTTGCTTAAGACGAAACTCAGGTATGAAAACACTGTGCAAAACATCTCTAGCACGTATTTTAAACAATACGGGCTTCCCCTTGGGAATTATCATTTTGGTACCTGATGAAAAATCATCAAATGAAGCTCTGTCGGTAAAATCCATTCCCCACATGTTTACCGGGTCAACCAGACGAAAATCGTAATTTCCCAGTTGCCGATCTTTGCCAGGGTATCTAAATTCCCAGCCAAACTGATAACCCATAACCTCTACTACCTCTGCATCATCAGGGGCTTTCTTTGTAATATCAGTCCAAGCCTTCCAGCCTGAAAAAACAAGTACTGAAAGAACAAGTGATGGAATCACTGTCCATATCACCTCTAGTTTGCTATTGTCAGGATAAAAGAGAGCTCTGTTAGTTTCCTTGTACTGGTATTTCCAGGAGAAATAAAATAGTAGAATCTGGGTGACTACAAACACTATTCCGGTAACAGTCATAGTAATCCAGAAAAGTCGGTCCGTTACGATACCATGATCAGAAGCTATGGGCACAGTATAAGAATCAAATTCAGCCACTGAATACCAGGTAACGGCGGCTGCCGAGCCTAACAGGAATAAAAATAGCAGCAAGCCATTCACCTTATTACCTGAGGAAGACACTTTTTTATCTGTACCCCTGGCAACATTTACAAGCCTTACTATTCTTAAGATGGTTAAAACGATGGCGATCAGTAAAAGAACGCCAACTCCAACGATTAATTCAAACATATCAGCTGTGAAATTTAACGTATCAAGTATGGTGATGTATGCTTTCCTCTAACATGGGGTGGTTTTTCGCTATCAGCGGTGCCTTTGCAAGGCTACTTAAAACCACATAAGTGAATGCGGCGAAGTATACCATAGTCGTCCCAATTTCTAAGAATCCAAAGCCGCCATTTTCTTTGAGAATACCTGGCGTAATCATCAGGTAAAAGTTTAACCATTGCCCGACCATAACGACTGTACATACAATCTTTAGAAAGATAGTATGGCGCTTTGAATCACGTGTCATCAAAACTAGAAAAGGGAAAAAGAAGTTCAGGATTAAGGTCACAAAGAAAAAAGGAGAATAGTAGTCACTTTCAAGTCTCTCCAGGAAGTAAATAGACTCCTCTGGAATATTGGCATAATAGATAAGTAAGAACTGACTAAACCAGATATAGGCCCAGAAAATACTGAAAGCAAAAACAAATTTTCCAAGGTCGTGCAAGTGCTCAGAACTAACGATCCTTATGTACCCATTTTCTCTGAGCAATATCACTATCAAGGTAATGGCAGCCAGTCCGGAAACAAACCAACTGGCAAAGTTATACCACCCGTACATCGTACTGAACCAGTGCGTATCTATGGACAGCGTCCAGTCCCAGGCTGAAGTGGAGGAAGTAATGGCAAAGAAGACAATAAAAATGGTAGAATACTTGACCATTTTATGGTAATGCTTGGTACCCCCATTTACATCCTCTGCCAGTGATTCCTTGCGTATCAGTCGATACATGAAGTACCAAATAGCAAAGTAAATTACCATTCTTACCAAATAGAATGGAATGTTCAAATATCCCTGCTTACCAGCAATGATATAATCATACCTTGGATCGTTTTTATCATAAAGATAATCATGAGTCCAATGAAAAATAGTGTGGTTTGCAAAGAAGAACACCACCAGCATCAGCACAAAAGCATACGGCAGCCATGCTCCAAAAGCCTCAGGTATACGCTTGATGCCAGCTGACCATCCAGCCTGAGCTGCATACTGAAGAGCTACAAAAAATAGCCCAATGATACCGAGGCCTGTGAAATATACATTGTTGATCCATAAGTTAGCATAAAGGCGATCATACCAGTGAAATCCGCTATGTCCTCCGTGTTCAGCAGCATGAGAAGCATCAACAGCGTTATTACCTCCACTTATCACTAAAAGAATTGCTCCAATAACAGTAAGTATCAAACCAGCTACACCAACTGTAATAAGCTTTTTCTTAAGGCTTGCGTTAAAATCAAATTTTTCAGCTGTCATCTTCGTGAATTAGTAGCTCTAAAAATATGTAAGTTATTGCTTTTGCAATGTCTGAACATAACGGACAATTTTCCAGCGGTCAGATATATCTATCTGAGATCCATGCGCATTCATCCTACCTCTTCCCCAGGTGATTGTATGAAAAATGTGACCTTCTGTCATTTCTGTATATCTACCCTTGTTGTAAGCAGGTACTCCTTTATACACCTTACCTACAGGGCCATCTCCCTGGCCCTTCTCACCATGACAAGGGTAACAAAACTGTGTGTAAAGCGCCTGACCTTCTTCAAGTACGGCTTCAGTTGAAGCAATAGGATTTTCCAAAATTCTGGAAGCAAGTTCTATACTGTCAGCATGAATTCTGTAGGGGAGGAAATCTCCTTGATTCCTTCTCACCGTGTTGGCAGCAGGTACCCGCATTGTCATACCATGCGGATTGTTAGGGTTGGAATTATAAAACTCACCTACCCCATTCTCAATTGAACTAACCCAATCCCCTTCTTCAGTATTGGTAATCTGAGATAGTGGCTCATAGGGAGTAGAGTGATACATTTGTGGAGCATACTCCAATCCGGGAAACTCACCCTCAGCGGAACAAGCAGTCACGAAAAAAACCACTAAAATTAAGTATAATATATTTCTTTTAATCATGATTTGTTGTTGTTACATTGACTTCTCATTAACCTCTGCAGCACCTGAGTCCTCTAGTACTTTCTTGATTGTTTCAGCGTCGTTTTTATTCTTTCCTAAGTCTATGGCCATGATGTGCTTATCGTCGGTCGCTCTCAAATCAAAAACCTTCGCTTTACCGTAGGGACGAAGATCACTGATAACCAAGAAAGTGATGACCATACCAAAGGCAGAGAGAAGTACAGTAAGTTCAAACGTGACTGGAAAGAATGTAGGCAAAGAGGTATAGTTCTTACCCCCTATAATCATTGGCCAGTCTATGCCCATCATGTAATACTGCATCAGAAGAGCCAGGGAAGTACCCAGCATACCAAAGAAAAATGCTGCTACCGGTAGCTTGGACCTTTTATAACCTAAAGCATGGCCTAATCCGTGAACGGGATAAGGTGTGTAACACTCATGGATTTTAACACCCGCATCTCTTACTTGCTCGATCGCTTTTAGCAATATATCGTCGTCATTGTAGACTCCTACCAGAAAATTATCTTTTTTCATAATCTTAACTATCTAGGCTTCCTTAGTAGAAGGTTTCAGTGCATCTTCAGTTTCAACCGATGGCTTCTTGGCCTTCACTTCAGATGAAGATTTAAGTATTGCTTTCACTTCAGCCATGTTGATCACCGGGAAAAACTTGGCAAACAGAAAGAAAAGCGTGAAGAATAAACCAAAAGTGAAGAGGTATACACCAACATCATAAATGGTCGGTGAGAACATAGCCCAACTTGAGGGAAGGTAGTCTCGGTGCAATGACGTAACAATAATCACAAATCTTTCAAACCACATTCCAATGTTCACGACAATGGAAAGTATGAAAGTAGCTACGATATTGGTTCGTATCTTTTTAAACCAGAAGAGCTGGGGTGAGATCACATTACAAGTCATCATGGTCCAGTATGCCCACCAGTATGGTCCGGTAGCTCGGTTAAGAAATGCATATTGCTCGTACTCAACTCCTGAATACCACGCCATGAACAGCTCCGTCAGATAGGCTACACCAACAATTGAGCCGGTCACGATGATGATAATGTTCATCAACTCTATGTGGTTGATTGTAATGTAGTTCTCAAGCTTATAAACCTTTCGGGTGATTAGCATGAGCGTAAGTACCATAGCAAAACCTGAGAAAATAGCCCCGGCGACGAAATAAGGCGGGAAGATAGTTGTGTGCCACCCGGGAATAACAGATGTGGCAAAGTCAAAAGATACAATTGTGTGCACTGAGAGAACCAGTGGAGTGGCTAAACCTGCTAAAATCAAAGAAACAGTCTCGTAGCGCTCCCAGGCCTTGGCAGAACCTGTCCAGCCCAGACTCAGAGCACCGTATACAGTTTTGGAAATGATGCCTTTGGCTCTGTCTCTGATAGTAGCAAAGTCGGGAACTAGTCCAATATACCAAAAGACCAATGAAACGGAGAAGTAAGTACTAATGGCAAATACGTCCCAGAGTAGTGGAGAATTGAAATTAACCCAGAGAGATCCAAAAGTGTTGGGAAGTGGAAGTGCCCAGTAAAAACCCAGCCAAGGACGGCCCATGTGTATTACCGGGAAAAGTGCTGCACAAATTACGGCAAAAATTGTCATTGCCTCAGCAGCTCTGTTAATGGATGTTCTCCATTTTTGCCGGAACAACAGCAGTACTGCAGAGATGAGTGTACCAGCGTGACCGATACCAACCCACCATACGAAGTTTGTAATATCCCAGGCCCAGCCTACTGTCTTATTCAGTCCCCACATACCAATACCTTCCCAAAGGGTCATAAAAAGGGCGTAGGCACCAATTGTGAGAACTCCCAGTGAAGTAGCCAGCGCCAGTAACCAACTGATAGTTGGCTTACCTTCCACATGGCGGCAGATATCTTCTGTTACATCATGTATTGTCTTTCCCCCGGTTACCAAGGGCTTACGTACTGAAGAAGTAATTTCCATAATTACTGAATATTTATTTGGCTTTAAGCTTTTGGCGTTTCCTCGTCTTTATTTCTGATCTTTGTTAAATACCATACATTTGGAGCCGTATTAATTTCGTGGAGCACACGGTATGCACGGCCTTCCATTTCTTCAGCCAATATCTGAGAAACGTTACTTTCTGGATCATTAATATCACCAAAGTGGATGGCGTTTGTAGAACAGGCATCTTGGCAAGCAGTCGCAATTTCGCCATCAATAGGCCTGCGTCCCTGCTTCTTAGCTTCGAGCTTACCTGACTGAATACGCTGTACACAGAAAGTACACTTTTCCATAACCCCACGCGCTCTGACAGTTACATCTGGGTTGAGCACCATCTTGCCAAGATCAGAATTCATAGGCGTATTTACACTGGCAAACTGCTCGTTATCATGATATTTGAACCAGTTGAAACGGCGAACCTTATAAGGGCAGTTATTGGCACAATAACGCGTACCAATACAACGATTATAGGTCATCTGATTCAGGCCTTCTGTGCTGTGCGTAGTAGCGGCAACCGGACATACCGTTTCACAAGGAGCATTGTTACACTGCTGACAAAGCATTGGCTGGAAGGTGACCTCTGGGTTTTCAGAAGCATTTTCCATACCCTTCAAGTCCTCCACTTCGTCACTGCTGTAGTAACGGTCAATCCTTAGCCAGTGCATTTCACGGCGGTTAATAACTTCTTGGCGGCCAACTACTGGAACATTGTTTTCTACCTGACAAGAGATAGCACAGGCATTACAACCTATGCAGCTATTGAGGTCAATAATCATGTTCCAATGGTGATTGGGATATTTATGTCCCTGCCACAATGAAATGGTACTAGGATCCTTAGGACCTTCTGACGTAGCTACCTTAAATTCATAACGACCTGCCTTGGGATCTTTCTTGTACTCATTGAGCACTGCATCCTGGATGATGGTTTCCCGACCCATAAAAGTATGATGGGTTTGCGTTTGGGCAATTTTGTAGATCTCATCCGTCACTTCCAGACTAGCACCTGAGTTAAAAGCAGCAAAATGGCCATTTACTTTACCAGCGAGGGGATAAACATTTTTACCTACGCCATCCGCGACCTTACCTGCTGTTTTTCTTCCGTATCCCAGGGAGATACCAACTGTACCGCTTGCCTGACCTGGCTGAACCAGGATAGGAAGAGAAACAGTAACGTCGCCCAGTTTAAGGGTACCAATTCTGGTTTGACCATCATTATAGTCGAGACCTATTTCGTCAGCCATTTTCTGGGAGACTGTAATGTAATTATCCCAACATGCTTTAGTGATGGGGTCAGGCATCTCCTGCAGCCAAGGATTATTTGCCTGTCGGCCATTACCTATGGTTACTTTCTCATAAAGTATTACATCTAGTCCCTCCGCAGGTTGATAACTACGATTAATGGTCGCTGTCAATGCAGAGGTATTCACACTTACTCCATCAACAGGAGCATTTGCCATTTCAATACCAGGGCTAGGTACAGTAGTAGCAAAATCCAAGGCTCCTTCATAAAGCGCTAAATCAAAGAATCGATCAAAATCACGTTCTAATTCCTGAAATTCAAAAAGCGAATTTCTCCAGTTGTCTTTGATAAAGGAGTAATAGTCAGTTTGTGCATTGCCTGACCATGTCAGGAAGGAATCCTGAGCCTGTCTGGTATTGAAGATTGGTGAGATTGCTGGCTGGGAAAGACTGAATTTCCCACGCTGGGGTTCAGCATCATTCCATGACTCAAGGAAGTTGTTATCAGGGGCAACATACTGACAGAGCATTGAAGTCTCATCAGGTTTATCACTGGTAGTAACTTTTAATGCTACTCTCTCAAGAGCAGTTCCTAAAGCAGCTCCTTCGTAAAAATCATAAACTGGATTACAATTGTAGAAGATAAGTGCATCATATCTGCCACTGTTCGCCTCCTGAATGAGTTGCGACATGGCATTGCTATCGCCCTTGCGGTAATAAGAAGGCCTGTTCAAATCAATAGTATTACCGTAATTGCCTAACATATCATTGATGGCAATGACGAGACCTTGAACAGCCGGATCGTTTGATCCAGAGACCACCAATGATTTGCCACGATTGGCCCATAAGTGATTGGCCGCTTCCTGCAAGTGCTTAACCTCCTCAACTTTCGTGAAAGAACTGCTAGACATACCCGCTTTGGAGGCAATCAAATTATAAAGAGCACCTATCAGCAAACCTTCCTCAGAAGGTTTGGTTTGAGTACGATAATCTGCATTGGCACCTGAAAGAGACAAATTTGCCTCAAACTGATAATGACGCGACATTTCTTTTTTGCGCTGACTCACCTTACGGGTCTCAGCATACTGACGGGCATATGTAATAGGTGCAACCCATGTACCTAGAAAATCTGCACTAAAGCTAACAATAGAACTAGCTTGGCTAAAATCTAGCGTCGGGAGAATGCGCTGACCTGTAGCAACCTGATAAGCATCAAGCATACCGTCCATAGCATAAGGGTCATACATAATATGGCGCATTCGAGGGTAAGCATCTATCAAATTATTGATAGCAGCTTGTGTTGATGGGCTCATTACGGTGTTGCTTACCAGACCAATGTTTCCGCCACGGCTGCTTATATTTCTTAATTCCGATGTAACAGTGCTATCCAACTCTTCCCAGGTCGTAGGCTCTCCGTTGGCTATGGGACCGGTAAATCTTTGCTTGTCATAAAGAGAAAGCACAGAAGCTTCCACCTGAGAGTTGATTCCACCCATGGTAACGCTGGAACGGTCGTTTCCTTTCAACTTGATAGGCCTACCTTCTCTGGTTTTCACTACTACACTGCAGTAATCTCCACCTTCCAAAAAAGTAGACGCGTAGTAGTTAGGAATAGAAGGGTCTACATCAACCGGCTTGACAACATAGGGAATTGCTTTACGAATGGGGGCTTCACAGGCAGCCATGGTTGCAGCACTTATTCCGAAACCCATCATTTTTAAGAAATCTCGGCGGGAACTACCTTCAGAGTCTTTACCATTCCGCTTATTTTCATCAATAGGCAGATATTCCGGGAATTCTTTATTGGCATATTTGACAAACTCAGGGTCATTCTTAAGTTGTTCTAATCCTTGCCAGTATTGCTTCTTATTTGCCATTGTATAATGATATGTATGCGTTCGTTAAGATAGGAGTTAATAATGACACTTTGAACATTCAAGACCTCCAATGTTCTCAACCCTCAAGGGTTCGCCAGGATTTGCCGAGTCATGTAGTTCCAGAAGTTTATTGTAGTAAGCATTACCCTTAGCATTCACCTGCGTCTCACGGTGACAGTTGATACACCATCCCATGGTAAGCTTTGAGTGCTGATAGACAACTTCCATCTCTTCTATCGGGCCATGACATGTCTGACAATCTAAACCACCTACGTTGACGTGCTGAGCGTGATTAAAATATGCTAGATCTGGTAGGTTGTGAATTCTCACCCATTCAATAGGCTTTTTATTATTGCCGTAGGTTTGTGTGTCAGGATTAAAGTCAATGGCAGCATAGATCTTCTGTATCTCGGGAGACTCTGTCTTGATCTGCTGATGACAATTCATACAAATATTCGCTGAAGGAATATTAGCAGATTTTGCCTTCATTACACCGGTATGACAATACTGACATTCAATCTCATACTGTCCTGCGTGCAGAGAGTGAGAAAAAGCAATAGGTTGTTTAGGTTGATATCCTTGCTGTATTCCTACTGAGTACAAACCGTCAATCACAAGTTTGAGTGCAATCGCTAAGAAAAAGAATAAAGAGATACCAATAAAAGGTTTACTCTTTGCCAACTTTTGAACATTAACCCGTTGTCCAAGTATCTCCTTATCTGCCTCGTCAAGGTCTTCTCGTTGATTCAGGAACTTGGTAAGCACCGAGATGATAAGTACTAAGATCAACAGGATAAGTACCAGTATGACCAGCAAACCTACAAGGATTGCGGTAAGATATTCTGAGGGTAATCCACCAGCAGTTCCCGCAGCAGCACCACCACTTTCTGCAACAGTAGCATCGGCAGCAGCAGTTTCTACCGGCGCTTCAGACTCACTTTTTATGTATGCAACGATAGAAGTAATTTCCTCGTCGGAGTAAGCGAAGGCCGGCATCAATGTCTTATTGTACTCATTATATAAGTTGACAGCGTACTCATCACCACTCTGAATTACTTTTTGAGAGTTTCTGATAAAATTAATAAGCCAGGGTAACTCTCGCCGTTCGTGCACATCTCGCAGCGCCGGACCTACAATTACATTGTTGATAGCGTGACATACAGTACAGTTATTATTGAAAAGAGTTTCACCCTGACTGATGACGTCATCAGAGGTAGGGATACCGTCTTCATCCCCTGTGTCCGTACCAGCCGTGTCATCTTGAGCAAAACCTATGGTGAGACTAAAAACGAATGATAAACAAAGTAAGATCGAGAAAGCGTAACTAGCGTGAACCCTGGTAAAATGCCGGAAAAATCTATATTTTAACATTATTCTCAGTGATTTTGGAATGGAGCAAATGTAATACGGGATGAATTGATTTCAAACATAATTTATCCAATTTGGTACCACGTTTCGTACATCGTAACAATGAATTATAATAATTTGAAAATCAGAAACTTAGTTCTTTTAACCTAGGAGCCTTCACATAATTTAGAATAAGTATAAATAGCTAATTAAAGGAACTGTATTGGCATATTCTATATCCAATTTTGCTGATAAGAATGAAGCAATGATATTACTCTATACAGGTCTTAAGTTAATAACGGTGACTGTAAATGAAGAAAGTCTGGCAAAAGCCAGACTTTCTTGAGGTCGCGAGCGGATTTGAACCGCTGTAGGAGGTTTTGCAGACCTCTGCCTAACCACTCGGCCACGCGACCTTCTTAAATGGTAAAGCTATAAACTTTCTAATTCTTAGCAAAAGAAAAGATAAAACAGAGGGAGCTACTTACCCCCCTCTTAATCACTTATTTGTCTTCTTCGGGTGAAGAGTCGGCGTCATCTTCACTTTCATCAGTCTTTTGCTGAACCTGCTCTTTTTGGTCCATTTTGTCCTGAGCAGCCTTCTTCTGCGTTTCCTGCATCTGCTCTTTCAAATTCGAGAGAGCCGAGAGATCACCAAGGGTATCTCCACCAGCTTCACTTCCACCAGAAGGCTTCTTCTTCGCTTTCGGCTTCTTCTTGGCCGCACTAGAATCGGTAACTACCGGCTTTACTTCTTCTTCAGCAAATGTATTTGTATGAGAAAGAACAATTCTGCGATCATCCTTGGAAAACTCAACAACCTTAAAGTCTAAAGTTTCTCCTACATCAGGATCAGTGCCATCTTCTTTCTTAAGGTGCTTGTGGCTGGAAAATCCCTCTATTCCGTAAGGAAGTTCAATTAATGCTCCTTTATCTATCTTGTTCATCAAGGTTCCTTTATGCACCGAACCGACCGGAAACAAGTCTTCAAAAGTATCCCAAGGATTTTCTTCAAGTTGTTTATGGCCTAATGCGAGCCGACGATTTTCAACATCTAGTTCTAAGACTTGTACCTCCAACTCTTCACCGACTTTAATAAACTCTGAAGGGTGCTTGACCTTTTTAGTCCATGACAGATCAGAAACGTGTACCAAGCCATCTATGCCTTCTTCCAGTTCTATGAAGAGACCGAAATTGGTAAGATTTCGCACAATTCCTTTGTGTCGAGTACCTATTGCATACTTAGTGAGGAGATCCTGCTTGGTCCAGGGATCTTCAGTGAGCTGCTTAATGCCTAGAGACATTTTACGATCCTCACGATCCAGTGTGAGTACAACAGCCTCCAGCTCGTCACCAATGTTAATGAAGTCCTGCGGATTACGCAGATGCTGCGACCATGACATCTCAGAAACGTGGATCAAACCCTCAACACCTGGCATGATTTCTAAAAAAGCACCATAGTCAGCTACGTTCACAATCTTACCCTTTACTTTTGAACCTACTTGAATCTCTTCAGAAAGAGAATCCCAAGGATGAGGAGTAAGCTGCTTCATACCTAATGAAATACGCTTCTTCTCATCATCAAAGTCAAGCACTACGACATTGACTTTCTGGTCAAGGTCAAGTACCTCTTCAGGATGGTTAATCCTACCCCAGGAAATATCAGTAATGTGTAGCAGTCCGTCCACACCTCCCAGGTCAATGAATACACCAAAGTTTGTCATATTTTTAATGACACCCTCTAGTACCTGACCTTTTTCCAGATTGTTTAGAATACGAGCCCTTTGTTCTTCAAGATCCTTCTCAATCAGTACCTTGTGAGAAACTACAACATTGTCGTTAGCATAATTGATCTTAACGACTTTGACTTCCATTTTCTTGCCAACAAAAACATCAAAGTCACGGATCGGCTTTACGTCAATTTGTGAACCGGGAAGGAAAGCCTCAACCCCATGAATATCACAGATAAGTCCACCTTTAGTACGACGTTTTACAGTACCTTCAAGCACTTCATCGTGTTCATAGGCATGATCAATTTTTTCCCAAGCCTTTACGATTTTAGCTTTTTTGCGAGAAAGGATCAGTTGTCCTTGCGCATCTTCTTGTTCCTCAACGTAAACTTCAACTTCATCACCCACTTTGAGGTCAGGTATGTCGCGAAATTCAGAGGCGGAAACCAGGCCATCTGACTTGAAACCAATATTAAGAATGACATCTCTCTCATTGACACCAACGACAGTACCAGTCACAACTTCGTTTTCATTTACCTGGGTCAAAGTGTCTTCATACATAGAGGCCATTTCGGCTTTTTGCTTATCGGTGTATTCTTCACCAAAGCCTCTAAGATCAGCCTGATCCCAATCAAAATTTTCTTTTTGTTCTTCTACCATATAAAGTGTTTGCTCTAAATACAAACTGACCCTAGAGCAATGGAGTCAGCCGTCTTGGTTACACATAGATTTTAAACTCAAAAAAAGGGTTGTTATACCCTCTGTTCAAATTTTTTGCAAATATACTAATATAATTCATTGCAACAACTCAAATTAATTCTTTCGCGTTCAGTTCAAACTGATAGTTTATGATACAAGTGCAAGTTGGTAAGGAGATTGTTCTGAAAGCCTTCAAATTCATTACAAGGAACAGGCAGTAATCTTCACAAATATGATTTTAGCTACTGGCAAAAGATAATATTTAAATTCAACCAGCTTCAGTCAAAGGTAAATTGACCTTCAACTGGTCCCACATTAAAGATATTTCGCCTTCTCCAGCCTCAGTCTCCACCACCTCATAGGTGAGTCGTTGTACCACACCATCAAGGGTATCTGGCTCGACCTCAATCCTGACCAGATCTTCAGCTTGCTCATAATTGTCTGCCAAATGCTGATCGTAGTTTTTATTCAAAATGAGCGTCCAGGTTTCCCGGCCGGGAATGGTGAAGAAAGCGTACATACCGGCAGGTACAGTAGCCTCTCCCACCATTATATCTTCGCTGAACTCAACCGCAGTGGCCCAATGGGAACCGCTGACCCATATAACATCATAAGAAACCAGGCCATTCCAGAGTACACGTCCTCTTTTGCCGGGAGAACCATAATTGACCGTAACGGTAGCATCTCCTACCTGGGCCGAAGCTTCCCTGCGTGCACTGGTGATCATGGTGTCTTCGGCGATTAACCCCTGGTTAACACTATCCGCATAGCCTGCCCGGAAGAGCTGATGCTCCTGTGCCACTTGGCTTAACTCCTGGCTATCAACAGTCACCTCTTCGGCGGGCGTTGCGTCGCTCGTAGTACTTTTTTCCTGCTGACTGCCACAGGCAAAGAATAAGAGAGCAGTGATACCTGATAATAAGTATGTCTTAAGGCTCATGCTTTTTATCGGTTAAAATTGATTGATGCAGGTAAATATAAGACATGAATCTGACAATCACTGCGCCATCACAATGAAATTTGAATTTGTGATCCATCAAAGTAGATCAAAAAAACTGAACCTTCATTAGAAGTCCAAACAAAGCATTTCTACATCAAGCTTAATGATTTTTCCTTACTGGCTAGTAAAGATGTGTGGGCATTCCGTAAAGCACTTCGTCCACTTTCATCAGTGTTTCTAAATAGTTTAGGTGTGGATGAATAGTCAGGCTCACATCTTTGGCTACTGCCAATATCTCTACCGCCAAAACAGCTTTGGGAATCATATCCCTGGCATGTTTGCCAACGATACCAACGCCTAGCACCCGCTCGGTTTCGGGGTCAAAAATCAGCATAGTAAGCTCGTCAGTGCGGTCGAGCGTAGCAATTCTTACTAAGGCAGCCTAGGAAAATTTGGCTACTTTAATTTTGTTATCCTGTGCTTTAACTTCGGTTTCCGTCATTCCGCACCAGGCAGTCTTGGGATCCGTAAAGACGACAGCAGGAATGGCTTTGGGATCTTAGACAGTCTTGTGCAGGGCGATGGCTTCAGCATCAGCATTTACGTCATCGGCGGTATCACGATCACCGGGAGCGCTACCTTTGACCAGTTAGATGTCTACGTTCATTTCGCGGGCCAACCTCCTGGCAGAAGGCGCCGCCAGCACTTCACCGTTCTTATCTTTTTTATCAGAAGCTTTCTTTTTTTTGTTTAAGAACTATGGTACTCTCTCGGGGCTTTCGTTCCCAAGGAGATCTTCTTAGGAATCGAGCCACTTCCAGCTTTAAGCTGACAGACCTCAGCGAGTTCTTCTTGATTCATAAGTTTAAAAAATTGGATTGATGAAAAATAGATACAGGCTTCACTAGATACCAAATATTTGCGACCGTTGGTAGATATCATTAGCAAATCTGAGATGTAGACTCATCCCAACAACATAATGAGCAAGGCGTCTGCTGTAAAAATTGCTCTCTTTATCACCAAAAAATTTTTGAAAGCATACATCAGGGGAAAAAATATGACTATAAAGATAGGCTCAACAGATTTCTGGCTACCCTTCATAGCTCCAAAGGCTACTTTGGAGAATGTAAAAAAGATCACCAAAACGCTTAATTTGACATCTATACCAAAACATTGGAAAACTTGGTAGATGCTCTCAACAATGGAAAGATCAAAAAGCAATCTGCTATGCCAAGAGGTGGAAGCGTTGAAGCTACCCCACAACCAATTTGGCTACGGTCCTCAATCAGCTTCCGCTACTCACACTGCCGATAGCAGGTGTGGCTTGGCCTTCTTCCTCAGAAAGTTGTTCCAGAAGTTGCTGTAACCGATGCAGCTGCCGGGCAGCTTCGTCAAAATTTTGATTACCGGTAGATTGCAGGTACTGTTCAAAAGCCTCATTGGCTTGCCTGATCAGCGACTGCTTATTGCCGGTGGCGG
Organism: uncultured Porifericola sp.; assembly: GCA_964653665.1. GTDB lineage: Bacteria > Bacteroidota > Bacteroidia > Cytophagales > Cyclobacteriaceae > Catalinimonas. Next base: position 21,872 of record CAZZGE010000003.1, read on the forward strand.
CAGACAGTTTTTCCTCTGAGCGAGTGTCTTCCGATTCCAGGTCGTCTTCTGGCAACATACCCTGAATGAACTTTTCAGGAGACTGGGCGACTGCGTCAACGAAAAGTCCCTGCAGCGCGTCTTCAAAATTATCGGCGTAGCTTAGGTCGTCATTATGCATCACCACCACCAGCCGCAGTTCAGGATAAGCCGCGGTTTCTGACTGCAGGTAAATAGGCTCAACATAAATGATGGTTCCTTCCACCGGTATAGCCAGTACATTGCCCCGAATTACATTAGAACCCCGCTGGTCCCACAGTGTAAGTTGGCTGGAAAGGTATGGGTCCTGGTCAATTTTGGTCTCCACCTGCTGAGGACCTAGCACTCGTTTTTCTTTAGGAAATTGATAGGAGATAAAACGACCATAATTTTCAGGATCACATAAACCTGCTATCCATCCAATAAGCACTTGGCGGTTTTTGGGAGTAAACGGTAAAATCAGCGAAAATTCCAGATCATTAGATTCGGGTAGTTGCCACATGATATAGTACGGAGGTACCGGCTCCATTTGATTATAATATTTCTCAGTGGCCCGAATCCACAGGTCTTCCTGGTTGTAAAAAACTTCAGGGTCGGTCATATGATATTTCGTATATACCAGCCCCTGGGTCAACAGCATTTGTTCAGGGTAGCGGATGTGCTCCAGCAAAGTTTCAGGCATTTCTGAACTTGGCTTAAATACATCAGGAAATATTTTTTGCCAAACCTGAATAATGGGATCCTCCTCGTCAAAAACATAAAAATCTACATCGCCATTGTAAGCATCAACTACCACTTTTACCGAGTTACGGATATAGTTTATATTTCTCAGTTGCTGATTCAGTGGAGTAACGAATTGCTGACGACTGTCGCCTTCCTGGTACTCTATGCTTTCCTGCCCGCTAAAAGGCTCACTGTAAGGGTAATCTGCTGATGTGGTATATGCGTCTATCATCCACTTGAGCTCACCATCAGCCATTACCACATAGGGATCAGATTCAAGCTGGAGAAAAGGTGCCAACGTTCTTACCCGATCACTAATCTGCCGGTTGAACATGATTCTGCTCTCCTCATTCGGATAATTGGAAAACAAGAGCCGTGTACCGTCAAACAGATATCCAAAAATGAATTTTCTAAAAAAACTATTCATTAGAACACCGCCGGTGCCTTGATACCGAGCGTATACATTCTGTTCGCCCTGCGGATAATCAAATTCCTGTTCTTCGGTATTTACAATAGCGTGTGAATTGGTCAACTCGCCGTAGTAGATTTCAGGACGTGCAACCTCCAGGCTCTCGTAGGTACTTTCCGGTGGTATATTTCGGATCAGTAAGTTGGGTAAACCCTGGGGGGTAAATTCATTGACTGTAGTTAAAGTGATACCGTATCCGTGGGTGTATTTAAATCGTTTGTTGACAAATGTCTGACTTTGTTCAGGTAAGTTTTCGGGTTCCATCTCACGGGCAGAAACCATCACCTGTCGGTACTCACCATCAATCATATACCGATCAACATCTACATCCTGAAACTCATAGTACAATCTGATTTCCTGAAATTGCTTGTAGACCTCATCCAGCGCCCGCCAGTCCCACAGACGGATGTTGTTAAGGATTTCACGGTTGTTATCAACCATCTGGGGAGTGATCTCGTTACTGACTGGAAACTCTCTTTCCTCGACCTCATGCAACTTAAATCCAAGTCTAGTGAACTCAATATTGTTGGCGATGTAGGGCTTTTCAAAGGTAATCTCGTTAGGTTCTACCCTGAGCCATTGGAACATGCCCGGAACACCAGAAAGGCCGATAAACCAGAGTATGAAGACAACAGGAAACATAAAAAGCGCTACAATAGGGTAGGCTCTCAGAGGGATAAACTGCTTTCGCATAATCCAATGCAAGTAGCGATCCCTTGAACCGGGAAGGATGAGAATGATACCAGCAAAGCCAGTTATAAATATCAGAATATTGTAAGCAGGCAGACGGATATTATCGTCAGTCCAGCCTGGGCCGTGAACGGCTCCAAGATCAGAATACATCAGTTCAAAGCGATCCAGGTATAAACCTACCGCCAGCAAAATTAGAATGATTCCGCTATTAATAAAAACAGAAGTGATCAGCTTGTTATCAATATCGCTAGGATGATCGGGTGTCACAAATTCAAGTGTTGTATTACCACTCCGATTGACAAAAATTGAGAGTAAAGAAATAGCAATAGCCAACACTACAAAAGTTGTCAGTACAGAATGAAGATTGTTGAGGAAGGGAAGTGTGAAAAGGTAAAAACCAGTATCCTTTCCCAGGATCGGGTCGGTCACGCAAGTTTCTACGCCAAACCAAAATTTAAGAAAAACCTCCCAATTGGCATACCCCCAAACCATTCCAATAAGACCTCCTATCGCTGTGCCTAGTCCTTTAATGTAACGGTTTTGGAAACCAACTTTCCAGGATAGCAACCAGGTTATACCAGTTCCAAAAATGAGAATTAGGAGGGCCATACTCCATTGAGTAAGGGTAGCTATCCAGAAACGTTCTCCATACCCTATAGCCTGAAACCATAAAAGTTCACCCCAGAAATTCATCAGACCTGACAGACTGATGGTAAAAGTTCCAAGGATAGCGCCTATCCATATTTTTTTGTTTTGCTCAGCCTGAAATCCACGATATAAAAAAAAGATTGAAATCCCAGCTAAAACAATAAAAAGGAGCGTATACATGTAAAAAGACTAGTTTAGTAAAAATGTATTGATTGTAAACTGATGCAGCTAACCAACAGACATACTTAAAGATATAAAGCATTCTGAAAAAACAATGCTTACAATCATTTTCAAGTGTTCAACTTGAAAATACCTTTGGTGAGTCAATGCTATGGGTTATTTTTTTAAATTTTCTTAGTATTGATTAATTTAAACCCTCATTCTATTACTTTTAATTATGAAGAAGTTATTATTTTTTCAAACAGGAATCATTTTATTGATTGTTCTACTAGTAAGCGCGACAAGTCCCTTAACCGTGCATAATAAGAACAATAAAATCGAGCAGTCTCAAATTCGCGTAGTTCATCTCAGCGATGGTGATACCAGTGGTTTAGCAGAAATGCGAGCTACTTTCAAAAAGAGAAATCCCGGGTATAATATGTACTATTATGAGGGAGTTGAACGCTTGTCGGGTGAAGGTGAGATCAGGCTGGCATTCATTCAAAAGGGAGAAGGGCTTGCCAGACTTAATGGGCAGGATACTTCCAGCTTTTCTGTCGGAGATATCATTCACCTAGAAAATGATGAGTACATAACCACGGATAAAGCCTTTGACGCACTGGTATTCAAAGCACCTAAATCTTTACCTGAAAATATACCTAATTTTGTCCGACCTGACTGGGACCCTAACATTACCGATGTACCCGGGGGTTGTGCTACAGAAACCAATGCTTATCGTAGAATACTGCTTACCTGGCTAGATAAGGTAGGCCCTTATCAGTACCATGCCCTGAATGCCCACCGGGTAAGAATCATGGATTCGTTCACACATTACCATCCTGAAGATAAAGGTTTTGATGAGTTTTATTTGGTACAGATGGCCATGCCTGGTGCCCGCCTCTACACCTCTGATAGAGTTTCTGAGATTCAAAATCCTGAAAATGTCAGTGAAACAGAAGCGCAAGAACTTGTCAATGAAACTCCTCTTAAGGTAGGCGATTTGGTTTATCTGCCCCGGGGTACTGCTCACAGAGGTTATGGTGGCGTTTTGGCGCAAGTAATCACAGTTCCCGGATTTGTGCCAGGTTCAGAAATTGGGTTAGATCATCATTTGAGAGCCATCAATGAAAGGCTGTCTCTAGACGAAGAGAGAAAATTACCTTATAACAAGTTTGCATCTACACATGCAGTCGTTAAGTAAGCATAGATAAATCATAATCCGATGATTTGACCGGTTAGCATATCTGCTGACCGGTTTTTTTACATCTGCACAATCATCAACAAGGTTTTTTGCTAGACTGAATGCATTGAAATGGAAATAATAAGACCTAAATTTGACTGATTTTATTAACTATAAAGTAAATGGCAAAAGTTGAAATGGTAATGCCCAGCATGGGTGAAAGTATCATGGAAGGGTCAATACTGGCTTGGCTAAAACAAGAGGGTGATTATATTCAACAGGATGATTCTGTACTGGAGGTTGCAACCGACAAAGTAGATACGGAAGTACCTGCAACGCATAGCGGCACATTATTAAAAATTCTTGTCCAGGAAGGTGAAGTCGCCAAAGTTGGTCAACCTATTGCCACTATAGAACAGCCCGACTCAGCGGAAGAGGAATCACTGAATGGTGAGCCAGAAGATTCTGAAGAAAAAACAAATCCGACTGATACACCTCAGAAAACTGAAGTATCAAAGGGTTCCGTTGAATCACGTAAACAGGATAAAACCAGTACCCGGTTTTACTCTCCGTTGGTTAAGAATATCGCAAAAAAGGAAAGTATATCAGAAGAAGAATTAGATAAGCTGAAGGGAACTGGAAAAGAAGGAAGAGTTACTAAAAAAGATATTCTTACTTACATAGGTAACAGAGAGCGCGTTACCGCCCAGCCTCAGGCTAGGAGTTTTACGTCAGGTGTAACGGTAGCTGAAGCGGGGCCAGGTGACGAAGTCATAGAAATGGACCGCATGCGTAAGATGATTGCTAGTCGGATGCTGGAATCTAAAGCTATATCAGCCCATGTTACTTCATTTGTAGAAGCCGATGTGACAGGTATTGTAAACTGGAGAAATCAAATAAAGGAAAATTATAAACGGAGAGAAGGTGAGTCATTTACCTTCACACCCATTTTCGTAGAAGCTGTTGCGCAGGCCATCAAAGACTTTCCTATGATCAATATATCAGTAAGCAGTGATAAAATCATAAGCCGTAAAGACATCAATATTGGAATAGCAGTAGCCCTTTCCGACGGAAACCTGATTGTGCCTGTCATCAAAAACGCAGATCAATTAAGTCTTCTCGGGTTAAGCAAAAAAATAAATGAGCTTGCCAATAAAGCCAGAAATAATCAACTGAAAGCTGATGAATTGGCTGATGGCACTTATACAATATCCAATATTGGATCGTTTGGTAATATATTAGGCACCCCTATCATTATGCAGCCACAGGTGGCCATACTGGCACTTGGTGCTATTATCAAAAAACCCAGTGTGGTTGAAACACCTACTGGTGACGCCATTGGCATCAGGCATAAAATGTATCTCTCTCATTCTTATGATCACCGGGTGGTGGATGGTGCTTTGGGAGGCATGTTTGTGAAGCGGGTTGCAGATTTGCTTGAAACTTTCGATACCGACAGAACCCTATAAAAGAGAAAAGCTTCAGCAGTGAGGCAATACCACCCGCCGAAGCCTTAGCTCAAACCACAAAGTAAAAAACTACATCAATAAGTTTTTTTTGCTAATCCAGCTAATGAGTTTGAAACTTTCAGTCCCGAAGCTTCAGCCAGGGCTGAATTCAGTTCAAAACCGATCTTAGACTCTTCCGTCAATATGAAATTGATATGAGAAGCTGTTGCAGCCATATTTTCGTGCTCAGTGATGATCAGCATGCCCTTTTGCTGTTTGGCTTTGATTTGCTCAGGAGTAAGCCTTTCGTATTTAGTAACAAAGACAACATCACTGTTCTTTACCTCATCAATATTTCGGCATTTTTTGACCACCAATTGGCGATTTTTGATAGTACCCTTTTTCTCAACAATGTCCAACATTTCACGATAGGCCAGATCGTTACCAACTACACTGATGACGAAATCCTGACCATTGTCGGTAGTTGGCCACTCAATGTATTTACTAAAATTATAGATAAAAATGGGGTGGTATTTGTACTCCTGACCAAAAGCAAATGTACTCAAGCACATGACCGTTAAGATCATTAATAATTTTTTCATGAATTCTAAATTTAATTTGAATTACTGTTTCCTTTGTAGTTGTTACAAAAGTGCAAGGTAATATTAGAATAGTAAAATAAAATTATTGGAAAATATTACTTTGTATAATGAGCTTGAAAAGCGGGCATATCAGTATGATATTCACCCAGAATTATTTAAAATCGCTACTGCTCTGAGGCTTACATGTTGAAGCATTGATGTAAGTCATGCAATTCTCTGATCTACTACTAAGTTTATTACACCATCCAGATCATAATCTGGCTCAACTTTATGAAATCAATTCTCCTGAAAATAAGTTAGTCCTGTAGCCCACAAATTATCTACACATGCTCTTAGACTTTTTACTTTTTGGCTTGGCTTTCCTGTTCGCAATACCTGCAATTACCGGGTATTTTGCCCATAGTCATGGTCGGTCTTTTTGGCTCTGGTTTACGATTGGTTGTTTTCTACCGATCATCGCAAACTTCATTATCGCCTATATTTGTAGAAAAGAGGCGATCAAAGCAGAAAAAAGAAAGCTGTCTGACCTAAGCCGTTATGAAGATGAGTCCATGGAAAAGTATATTAAAGAACTCTTTTCCAGCATTAGCTCCAACAGCAGAAAAGTTAAATAACAGCGCTGTTTATGTTCCTGAGCCTTTAAGATTAATTCGCTGAATTGTTATATTAGAATTTTATTTCTTATGCTGATACAAAATGCAAACAACCTTAAGTAAAAATACCCACACCGCATTCCTGATAATCATGATCTGCTTCAGCTGTAGCAAAAAAGCTGAAGTAAGGCAAGATGTAGAAAGCCTTCCTGCTTCACCCGTATCATTTTCAAGCTTTGATACCTTTCAACAACCAAATACCAATAACTGGAAATTCGCAGGTAACATTTATGCTGACCGTCACACAAGACACCATGTAGAAACTGAAAATGGCACAGGAATTCTTGTAAATTTACCTGATGAAGAGAACCGAGATGACCTTTTCAGCACTTTTGAACACGCCGATCTTGAATTGGAAACTGATTTCATGATGCCTAAAGGTTCTAACTCAGGCATCTATTTTCAGGGACGTTACGAAGTACAATTATTGGATAGTTGGGGTAAACAAAACGTACAATTCGCTGACTGTGGCGCTATTTACCAACGCTGGAACGAAGATACCAAAACCGGATACGAGGGGTATCCTCCCCGCCTTAATGCTAGTCGTGCCCCTGGCTTATGGCAACATTTAAAAGTTAAGTTTCATGCACCCAGATTTGACGAAAGTGGTCGAAAGATATCCAATGCCCGGTTCTTAGAAGTTTATCTCAATGGATCATTAATTCAGGAAAACGTTGAAGTAAGCGGCCCTACACGCAGTGCCTTCTTTGATGATGAGGCTCCCACGGGTCCTTTAGTAATACAAGGAGATCATGGTCCGGTAGCTTTTCGGAATATGAAGTACAGAAAATACGCATTAGATAGAGTTACCATTACCGACCTTTCTTATGACTTATATCAAGGTTCGTACGATTCTTTTGATACACTGGTTAATCTTCCACCTACTAAATCCGGAAAAACAGATTCGTTATCTTATCTGGCAGCAGGTGACTATGATCGCTACGCCATCCGATTCAGTGGCGTATTAGATGTACCTACTTCAGGTATTTATTTGTTTAAGCTAGCAGGCTTTGGTCCGGTTCAGTTATCAATTGATGATCAGGAAATAACCCACAATAATATGGGCCAGCATATTAATGAGACAGGTAAAGGTAGCATTACTTTGGGCGAAGGTACCCATCCTTTTGTCTTTACCTTTCTCAAAAATAACCGACCCTGGCAAAAAGGGTTGGCTCTTACTTATGAGGGACCTGAAATTCCCGAGACCCAGCTTCATGCCACCAACTCAGTCCCTAAACCCAGAAAGATTGATCCCATCCTGGTTTTGGCTGATAACGAAGTAGTACTCCAGCGTGGTTTTTTCATGCACAAGGGGACAAAGTTTACCCATACCGTGCTAGTAGGTACTCCCCAAAAGATCAATTACTCTCATGAAATGAAGCATGGTGCGTTGCTTGCCGGTTGGAGAGGGGAGTTTGCGGATGCTACCGATATGTGGCACTCCCGAGGCAATGCTCAGCTTGCTCGTCCATTGGGAAGTCAGGTCGACTTTACTGCCAAGCCGCTGGTTGCCACCCTCGGTAGTCTGGAAGAACAATGGCCAGATTCTGTCAGTCTGGAAGATGATTCTTTCCGTTACAAGGGGTACCAACTTTCGCCTTCAGGATTACCTACTTACCTTTATGAATTAGAAAATGCGCAAGTACAAGATATGATCATGCCTGATACCAACCAGCACAGCCTAAAGCGTGAAATCCATGTATATTTTGAAGAGCCACTCAACCAGCAGTACTGCCTTTTAGCCGAGGGAACAAGCATAGAATCGTTACCTGATGGTTCATATGCGGTAGATGACAAAAGTTACTACCTTGAACCAATTTCTACAGGTATGGGTGATCTGATGATAAAAAATGACGGCGACAGTCAACAACTGGTATTACCACTGATTGCTCCCGAATCCCCTCTTATAATGAAATATAGTATTATCTGGTAAAAATAAATCTTATGCGTGATACATTATTTATAACCCTTGTTCTAAGCCTCTTTTTGTTTGTGCCTGCCGGGGCACAGACTGACAATAGCGAGAAAGAAAGTGAGTTTTACCGAATATCCGACGTTCCTATCCCCAATGATATCATTTTGGAAGTGGGTGGGATGGCATTCATGCCAGATAATCAACTTGCTGTGACCACCCGACGGGGTGAGATATGGCTGATTGATGACCCGTACCTAGGCCGTGGTAGTCAACCGCGATTCAGTCGCTTTGCCGCTGGGCTGCATGAACCCTTAGGTTTAGCATATAGAAACGGCTCACTTTATGCGGCACAGCGTTCTGAACTTACCAAAATCACTGATACTAACCAAGATGGAAAGGCTGACCGTTTTGAGACTATTTACAGTTGGCCCCTTTCGGGAAATTATCATGAATATTCCTACGGTCCACTTTTCCTGCCAAACGGTGATATGCTGGTAACACTAAATCTTTCCTGGATTGGGTACGGAGCCAGCCTGGCTAAGTGGAGAGGATGGCTCCTTAAAATCACTGAGGAGGGTAAAATGACGCCCATAGCCACCGGCTTACGTTCGCCAGCCGGCTTTGGATTTGACAGTGAGGGTGAAATCTTTTACGCCGAAAACCAGGGTGACTGGATAGGCTCGGGGAGGATCACTCATCTAGAAGAAGGAGACTTTGCCGGAAATCCGGGTGGTTTAAAGTGGACTGATGATCCTGCCTCACCACTCAATTTGAAACCACAAGTTATTCCTGATTCAGTAGGCTTAATGCATGAATTTGCCGAAAGCGTAGCTAGTCTTAAAGTACCTACTGTTTGGTTTCCTCATACGATCCTGGGTATATCTACTTCAGCCATCCTTACAGATACTACTGGTGGACAATTTGGTCCTTTTGCTGGTCAGATGCTGGTAGGTGATCAGGGGCATAGCAAGATCATGCGCGTAGATCTTGAAAGGGTGAATGGACAGTATCAGGGCGCTGTCTTTCCTTTCCGTGAAGGTTTTTCGTCAGGGATATTAAGATTTGCCTGGGGACAAAATGGTTCTCTCTTTGTCGGGATGACCAGCCGGGGGTGGGCTTCTACCGGTAAAGATATGTTTGGCTTGCAGCGATTGTCCTGGACAGGAAAGACTCCTTTTGAAATCAAGACCATGAAGGCCAAAACAGATGGCTTTGAACTGGAATTCACCCAACCAGTAGATCGTAATACTGCCGAGAATATTGCATCTTATGTCATGACTAGCTTTAATTATAGCTATCATCGTAGTTACGGAAGCCCGGTCATCCAGCAGCAGGCATGCCCGGTTACCGGTATCACCGTTTCGGATGACCGTAAGACCGTAAGGCTGTTTGTAGATGGTTTGCGCCAGGGATACATTCATGAACTGAAAGCCCCTGGCATACGCTCTGCTTCAGGCTGGGAATTGCTACATAATTCTGCTTATTATACCCTTAATAGTATTCCTGAGGGAGAAACATCCCAACCTATGATTGCGGCCAATCAAACTGTGCAGATGAGCATGGACAATACTATCAGCTGCGGCTGGGATGAGAATAAACGAGTCATTGAACAACCTACTGTCTGGACCAACGGACCCGACATTATTATTAACATCGGTACAGAGCCAGGTTTGAAGTATGATGTGAAAACTTTTGAAGTACCTGCCGGAACAAAAGTGCAACTCACATTTAATAACAACGATGACATGCTTCATAACCTAGTAGTGACCAAGCCAGGCACTGTAGAGAAGGTTAGTGATGCATCCATGAGTATGGGGTTAGATGGACCCCAGCGAGGGTATATCCCTCAGTCAGATGATATCTTGTATCATACCTGTATATTACAACCAGAAAGTAGTGAAAGCATATACTTTACAGTTCCGGAAGAAGAAGGTGAGTATACTTATGTTTGTACATTTCCGGGGCACTCTCGCGTGATGCGCGGGGTGATGAAAGTCGTTCCAACCAATACCGCTTCAAGGTAAAAACACAAGCAGTAAGCCCCGTTAAGATTAATGTTGGGGCTTCTTTTACGCTTTAGTTTCTTCTTCTTCAGATAGCTCAGACTCTTTGAATACCAGTACCGGATAGGTAGCAAAGTAGGCAACGTCCTTGGTGGTGCTTTCGTCTATAAGTTTTTGTAAGAAGTTCTTTCGCTGATAAAAGACCGCTAGCAAGTCTGCATTTTCATGCATCACGTACTCGTCCAACCCGTTAGCAGGATCGTGGTTATATTCTATAGCAAACTTCAGTTTTTTGTATTCCAAATAGGTACTGGTCTGATCAACATAATCGTTGTACATAGCCCTTTCTATGTCGTTTTCCTTCTGTGCTACATGCACAATATGAATCTCAGCATTGGTTGGAAAAACAAAGGTCGCCAGTTGCTTTAGTATATTGCTATCTTCCATCTGATAGTCCGAAGCGTAGACTACTTTATTGATTTTATGATATGCCGCTTTTTCCGGTACACAAAGTACCGCGCAGTGCGCCTGACTGATCGTTTTCATGGTATTACTACCAAAATAACGCTCCACCACATCAGTGACACCAGTAGTACCCATCACAATCAGATCATAATGATTAGTCTGTGCATAGTTGACCATTTGCTCCTGAAGAGGGCCATAAGTAAAGTGATAATCACAGTGAACCAGTCCCTTTTGTTTGCTCATATCGTTTACCTGCTCAGTAAGATCACTGAGTTCTTTTTCAGCAGCTCCGGTGAGGCTGTCAATATCAGCTTGTTTATAATGACTGGATAACAACCCTTTGGATAACGCTTCACCAAACTCACTCTCAGTAAATACATGAATCAAAGTAAGACGTGCTTGGTGTTGCTCAGCAATTTTGGTAGCAAATTCAAGCGCATTCAGGGAGTCTGAAGAGAAATCAACCGGGCACAGTATTTTTTTCATAAGTAATGCGAGTTAAGAAACTGATGCCAAGGTAAAAAATAAGTGCAAAATAGTCACAACTCTCAGTATTCTTTAGAAATGTCAATGATATTCAGCAGTGGTAAGCCCTGTTCCAAGCGCCTATGATTATCCACGATCTGAGCGGCTGCGGAGGCAGGATTGGTGACGCTGGCGATGTGAGGTGTAATCATAATGCGACTATCCATCCAAAAAATATGGTCTTCAGGCAGAGGTTCCTGCTGAAAAACATCCAGCCATGCTCCGGAAAGTAGGCCTTTGTTAAGTGCTTTTATCAGATCACTGTCAACCAGATGGTTTCCCCGGGCTACATTCATGAGATAAGTTCCTGGTTGACATTTTCTAAAAAATGAGAGATTCAGGACACCTTTAGTCTCCGAAGTTAAAGGTAACAAATTCACGATCACATTGACTTTCTTGAGCATCTGCTCCAATTCCTGATCACCGCAGTACGTTGTTATGCCCTGGATGTTTTTAGCGGATCGTGAATAACCGTGAACCTCAAAACCTAAATTAGCTAGCTTGACCGCTGCGTCATTTCCCAGTACTCCTAAACCTAAGAAACCCACCTTTACTTCGTACCTAAAAGGAGACAGCTTTTGCCATCGTCGTTTATTTCGGTTGGCTATGTACTCCGTAAGGCGCCGCTGCTGTTGGAGCACCGATAAGATGATGAAATTGCTCATAGACTGGGTGAGTTGCTTATCTACAATGCGAGCAATAGCAATATGATCGGGTAAATCGAGATCACTGAGGATATGATCTACGCCTGCACCAAGCGAGTAAACCAGCTTCAGATTTTCAAACCTGTTCAAAATCCCAGCAGGATGTTTCCAAACTATCGCCGTACTGTAGGTAGTATAATCGTTGATGTCCGGCCAAACATCAATCCCTAGCGTCGGGTCAGCCTGTAGCATGAATTCTTTCCAGGGCCAAGCTGGCCGATCAGTCATGATTAATACGATCTTTCCCATCTGCTACTTGGCCTTAGAGGTCCATTTACTACCTTTTATACGAAAACGCCAGGGAAGCAAAGCATCTTTCCCTGCATAATCAATTCCAACACGGGGGCTGGCCAGTACATTGTCTTGATGAACCACCTCATCCTTATCTTCAAGCCAAACGCTTTCTCCGGTGGTTAATAGCTCACCGTATAAATCACGGTTGATGCCCAGCGCCTGACTAAGCATACCCGGCCCGGCAGTAAGCCGATGGGAAAGTGTACTGATTTTTCTACGTTTCATCATATACTCTATCCCCTCGATCGGCTCAATAGCCCTGATCAAGACAGCATCTGCTTTATTTTCTTCATTTGTGATAACATTGAACAGATCATGTATGCCATAAACTTTGTAGACGTAAGCCACACCCCCTCTTCTAAACATAACTTCGGTACGGCTAGTCCGCTTTTGCAGGTGCGAATGGCAAGCTTTGTCATTGACATGAGAGTAGGCTTCAGTTTCCACAATTTTACCTCCACAAACTTTGTCATCAATTCGGGTGTAAAGGTGTTTTCCCAAAAGCTTACAACTCAACGATACTACATCAGGCTGTATGTAGAACTCTTCAGGTATGATTCGGCTGTTTTTCATTTTCTTGGTCATAAAATTGGGATAGATTTGTCTCGCAAACAAAAAAACAACACAAATGCAGCAAATAAGTCGTATCCTCATTTATGTGTGCCTGGCACTGCTAGTTCATCATTCTGTAATGGCTCAACTTAGCACACCGGCACCTAGCCCCTTTTCAAAAATTGAACAGATGATCGGCCTTACCAACGTAACAGTCGCCTATTCACGCCCCAGCATGAAGGATCGTAATATAATGGGAGATTTAGTCCCCTATGGCAAGCTTTGGAGGACCGGTGCGAATCGTGCGACAAAAATCAGTTTTTCTGAGCCTATGAGTATTGGAGGCAATCAGCTTGAAGCTGGTGACTATGCTTTGTTTACAATACCTGGAAAAAAAGAGTGGACGATCATTATCAGTAATAATGCTGACCAGAATGGTAGTGCAGAGTACGATAAGCGTGAAGACGCAGTCCGCTTTAGCGTTCAATCACAAAAAACGAAAGCAACCTATGAGACTTTTACCATCATGTTTTCTGATCTGGACAATCATTCTGCCATGATGAATATCATATGGGAAAATATCAAAGTCCAGATTCCAGTAGAAGACTATGACCTGGATGATGTGGTAATGGCTCAGATCAGCGAAGAAATGCCCAAAGCTGGCGACAATGATAATATGTATTATGCGGCCGCCAGTTATTTTTTCAACAATGGCAAAGATTTGCAGCAGGCTGCCACCTGGATTGATAAGGCCGCTGAGATCAACGAGCAGAAATACTGGGTACTACACTTACAGGCAAAAATTTATGCATCACTAAATAACAGCAAAAAGGCCCGCGAGGCTGCTCAAAAATCCATGCAACTGGCGGAAAAAGCAGGAAACCCCGACTACATTAAGCTTAATAAGGAACTGATCAGTTCGTTAGATTAATTTCGGTAAAAGGTTGTCTCACATCTGGTTTTGGGGTATTCATGTTTTTGGTAAAGCCGGTAAGTCATTCTGCTTGCCATGGTTTTTCCTATTTAAGTTGCATCGCAAATCATTATAAACTCAGTGAGACGGTCTTTGCTTCGGCAAACAATGCTTTTTGCGTCAGGTTTTAGTGGCATGAAGCTAGCAGATAAGTATGACCTGACGGAACGGGATATAGATCGTATTGTAGAAATGGCCTGGGAGGATCGTACTCCCTTTGATGCCATTGAAGAACAGTTTGGTGTACCGGAGAAAGACGTCATCAAACTCATGCGCAAGGAAATGAAAGCATCCTCCTGGCGCATGTGGCGTAAGAGAGTGCAGGGCCGTAGCTCCAAACACCGTATGAAACGACAGAAGACAACCCGTTTCAAGAGCACCCGGCAGAAGAACATTTCGCATAACCGTATCAGCAAGCGCAGCTGATTTTTACTAATCCTTTCTAGCGGTTCTAAATATTTTAATCCGGTTTACGTTGCACAGTTACTAAAGCTGAGGAAGCCCCCAGTCAATTGGAATTTTGATTTGTTAGGGCTAATCTTGCAGTAGTGTAAACCAACGGGACTGTGTGACGACAGTCACTTTTAAAATTAAGTAAAGCATAAATGCTGGATAACTACAAGAAAATAAACAATCTTTTTGGTTGGCTGGTTTTTTTCATTGCTACGGTAACGTATGCAATCACAGTTGAAGAAACCGCTAGTTTTTGGGACTGCGGAGAGTTCATTGCTGTCTCATACAAGCTGGAAGTTCCGCACCCACCTGGGGCTCCTTTTTACCTTTTGCTAGGGCGTATGTTCTCTTTGCTTGCCCTGAGCAACGTAGAGATGGTGGCCTACTGGATCAATATGTTGAGCGTAATTAGCAGTGGCTTTACAATATTGTTTCTCTTTTGGTCCATTACCCTGTTGAGCAAAAAAATCCTCAAGGTAAAACATGGAGAAGAAACCCGGGAGCAAACCGCTATGCTCATCGGTAGCGGCCTGGTGGGTTCGTTGGCCTACACGTTTTCCGACTCTTTCTGGTTCTCTGCCACTGAAGCTGAAGTCTATGCCCTCTCCTCTTTTTTCACGGCTTTTGTTTTCTGGGGTATTCTCAAATGGGAACTTATTGAAAATCAATCTGCGGCCAATCGCTGGCTCATTCTCCTGGCGTATATGATGGGACTTTCCATTGGTGTCCACCTGCTGAATCTAGTGACCATACCTGCACTGGGTTTGATTTACTACTACCACAACTACCAGAAGACCACCACCAAAGGTATTTTAGCTACTTTAGTAATTAGTTTGGCTATCATTGGATTTATCATGGTGGGAATCATCCCAGGACTTCCATCTCTGGCAGGTAGTTTTGAAGTATTCTTTGTTAATAGCTTGGGATTACCTTTCGGATCGGGAATGGCTTTTCTATTGCTGGCAATTTTAGGCGGATTGGTGTACGGGATCAGAGAGTCACACAGGAGAGGTAAGCTAATTCTTAATACTGCTTTACTCAGTATTGCATTCATTTTGATTGGTTATAGTTCATATTCACTTGTCCTAATCCGCTCAGCTTACGATCCCCCGATTGATGAAAATGATCCGGAAACACTCATTAGCTTTGTCTCATACCTGAAGCGTGAACAGTATGGAAGTCGTCCCCTACTCTATGGGCAGTATTTCACGGCTGAATTGGTAGCTCAGGAAGAAGGAACTCCTGTTTACGAAAAAGGTGATGACAAATACATCATTACCGATTACAAGCTGCAAAATGAGTATGATCCTAAACAAAGCACTATTTTTCCACGAGCTTACAGCACTCAGGGTAATCATGTAGAGCTTTATCGCAACTGGATGGGCTTACGACCCAACGAAAAACCCAACTTCTCGGATAATATTTATTTCTTCTTCCGGTATCAAGTAGGCCATATGTTTATGCGATATTTTATGTGGAACTTTGCCGGGCGAGAGAGCGATATCAAAGATGCGGGGTGGCTAGCCCCCTGGGAGTCCAGTGACGATCTACCACACTCTATCGCCACTAACAAAGGACGAAATAGCTTCCTGATGCTCCCGCTCATCCTGGGGCTAATCGGTTTATTTTTTCAATACAGAAAAGATATTAAAGGTTTCTCGGTCGTAGGTTTATTGTTCATTCTTACCGGCATTGGGCTAGTGGTTTACTTGAACTCTCCCCCGGTTGAACCTCGGGAAAGAGATTATATCTACGTAGGAGCCTTCTACGCTTTTGCCATTTGGATTGGATTTGGGGTTTTGGCAATTGCCAGTTTTATCGGTCAGTTTATGAAAAACAGATTGGCCGCTGGTGTATTTGCTACTGTACTCTGCCTGGCAATTCCAACGGTGATGGCCGCTGAAGGATGGGATGACCATGATCGTTCTAACCGATATTTTTCAGTAGACTCTGCCAAGAATTTCCTGGCATCTTGTGCTCCCAATGCTATTCTCTTTACCGGTGGGGATAACGATACTTTCCCGCTGTGGTACGTGCAGGAGGTGGAAGGATTTAGAACCGATGTGCGGGTCATTGTACTTAGTTACTTCAATACTGACTGGTACATAGAGCAAATGACAAGACAGGCCTATGAATCGGAGCCCCTACCCTTCTCACTCACTGCTGAAAATTACAAGCAGGGCGGTCCTAACGATTACTTGCCCTACGTGGAGCGACCCAATATAAAGGGAGCCATCAGTTTGGAACAGTTTCTCAGACTGGTTCGGGAAAACTCTAATGCTCTCAAGATTCCTAATGCCCGGGCCGACTATAATACAGTACCTGCGCAAAAATTCTTCCTGGATATAGCAACGTATGATGTCAACGAAACCGTAGCGGATACAGGAACTGTCTCAGTGGATGTACCGAAAATGATCCCAGCTCAGCTGAGAGAGATCATTCCAGACGATAAGGAGCAATATTTTACCGAGCGTATGTATATTGATCTGAAGGGGAGAGCTCTAGAGAAAAAGGACCTGATGATTCTTGATATTCTTTCCAACAACAAATGGGAACGCCCGATCTACTTCAACAATACCTCTCTTATGGGCGTCAACCTAGACTTACGCCCCTATGTAGTACAGGAGGGTAATACGTTCCGTTTGCTGCCGATTGAAAATCCTGATCCAGCCAATGAGTTTGTCAATACAGATGTCATGTACGACAACATGATGAAAAATTTCTTCTGGAGAGAGCTGGATAATCCTGATTCCTATTACCCAGTAGACTACCGGCAGTTCGCCACCAACCATCGCTCCAGTTTCAACACGTTGGCCCGTGCTCTGATCAATCAGGGGGATACACAGAGAGCCCAGGAGGTCCTTAACAAAAGCCTGGAGGTTATCCCTGATGTCAGTATTCCTTATGATTATGTGATTTCTCAGGCAGTACCTTTGCTCTTTGAAGTGGGCGAGCAGGAGAAGGCCGTTGAAATTGCACAACTTTTGGGAGACCGGGCCGACGAAATGTTAGAGTACATGGCCCGTACCCGACAGAGAGGACAGGATATTGAAGTGCAGAAGCAGCTGATTGTGCTCAATAGTATTGCTCAGGCTCTCAACCGGGCCGGAGAAGCTGAGCTTGGTCAGAAATACGACGAGATTCTAACAAGACACTATAACCGACTTAATCGTATGTGATGAGATCATCGGCTGTTCACTTAAAATTTGATATCTTTGAAAGTGTGAGTGTGCTGTAAAGTGGAACGGTGATTTAGCATCTTCAGTCGGATCGGTATTTCTGGTAAACAATCAACTCTCACTAGATACCGACCAGCTTATTAGACTGAGAGATGCTTTTTAATACGCTTGTAGTCATGGGACTAGACTGCCTTTTATTCTAAACATAACCCTAACCTTCGCTGAGTGTATGTGTAAACGAAGCTATTGTTGGTGGATTTTTTCGCTGACACTGATTCTTAGCCTGCCCACATTGGCGCAGGATGCAGCCAGAAATCTTGGTCAGGAGAATGTCAATTACCGACACAACCTGGAAGCACCTTTGGCGGGAGATACTAGAGTCGCCATGGGTGATGGTGAAGCTACCGTATTTTTCAGCTTGAGTCTCCGCAGTCGAAATACCCAAATTAGAGAGATTACCTACGCGGTTAAAGAAAGCTATGAGGCAGAAACAATCATCACGCAGGGGAGCATTGGCGATGCAGACGTTATACGTGAAGGCGATCAAAATCGTATTTTTCGGTTTACAGTGCCGGTAGCCGAAAACAGCAACTACCTTTTTATTTTTGTAAATACAGTTGGGCGAAATGCTGAAACGCCCTACCGCTTTGATACAGCTTTAAAGAGTGAACTTAATTTTCCCCTTACTGACCTGGTCCTGATGGAAGCGGATGAAGAAGTCCCGATTTTCAGTGATTTTATACCTCTTGATGCACCCATTCGCATTATGTCTCTGTATCAGGAAACTACTCAGGCTTTTATATACTATTATGACCATAACTTTGAGCCAAACCCACCTCCTATGGCCAGTAGTAGCTCACAAGTTAAAAAAAGTCTGCAAATAGATTCAATTTTTCCTGTACGCCTTAACGAGACAGTCTCCTTCGAAAATGAGGGTTTGTATTTTACACAAACAGATACTACCTCCTTGTCGGGGATTTCTTTTCGTGTAGAAAAATCATACTACCCTCGATTTGTTACTTCGGAAAAATTAATTCAGCCCATCAGGTACATCAGTACATCTGACGAGATGGATAATCTGCTCAACAATGAAGAAGCAAAGCTCGCCCTGGACCGCTACTGGATCAAAGCAACGCGCTCCCGGGAAAGGGCTAAAGATGTCATCCGCAGCTACTACCGACAGGTAACCCGGGCTAATGTATTATTCACCTCGTATAAAGAGGGTTGGAAAACGAGCCAGGGTATGGTATATCTGCTCTACGGTCCTCCTGACATCGTTTATCGCAGCAATGGAGAGGAACAGTGGGTATACAACCAGGGTACTAACCTTCTACCAGAGATGTCTTTTACTTTTGTCAAAGTCAGAAATATATTCTCCAACCAACATTATAACCTGCTGCCCGATGAGTCCTACAGCAGATTCTGGTACAGAAACATTGACCTGTGGAGAAAGGGACGCAAACAAATATGAGCACAGCTAAATATGAAGTTATTTTCGGGACTCGTACTGTTATTGAAGCCGTACAGGCTGGCAAAGAGTTGGAAAAGGTATTAATACAAAAGGGAAACCGTAACGAGCTGACTGGTGAGCTATTGCAGCTACTGAGACAACGTCAGATTCCTTACACTACAGTGCCTTTGGAAAAATTGAACCGTGTCACCCGAAAAAACCACCAAGGCACCATCGCTTTTCTTTCCGCTATCACCTACGCCTCCTTAGATAATATCATCAATGAAGCATATGCTCAGGGACAGGAGCCATTTTTAGTGATCCTGGATCGGGTGACCGATGTACGTAACTTTGGTGCAATTGCTCGCTCAGCTGAATGCCTGGGCGCCCAGGCCCTCGTGATCCCTGCCAAAGGGAGTGCACGCATCAGTGGTGATGCTGTAAAAGCCTCAGCTGGTGCACTTCATCATATTCCGGTTTGTCGGGTTGAAAATTTAAAGGAAACGCTCATATTTTTACAAGAAAGCGGCATCAGAGTAGTAGCTTGCACGGAAAGAGCTTCCCAACCTTGCTACACGGCTGATCTGAAAGGCCCCCTCGCCTTACTGCTTGGCTCTGAGGAAGATGGTATTTCTCCAGCATACCTAAAATTTACAAATGCCCAGTTAGGAATTCCGATGAAAGGTAATATAGCGTCCCTCAATGTGTCAGTAGCCACATCAATATTTCTGTACGAAGTGTTGCGGCAGCGAGGCAGCTACTGACACTGATTATACAAACTTTCCGTTAGTCGCTTCTTTTACTTTATGAGTAAGGTTGCTAACATTTGAAGCATAAGCCATTGGGCAGATTAGCAGCGCATTTTCACTGTCAATGACCAGATAGTCTTTCAACCCCTCCACGACTATAAGCTTTTCTTTGTTGCCTTTTATGAGACAATGTTCAGTGTTATGGACATATGCATTAGCATTTACGATATTACCTTGTCCTGGCTGTTTCTTTACTTCGCAGTATGCCTCCCAGTCACTCAGTGCCGACCAGTCAAACTCCCCCAATAGCAGCAGAATATCTTCCGTTTTATCCAGAACACTGTTGCTAATGGAAACGTGACTGCTCTGCGAATAAGCTTTGTAGATAAAATGGGATTCATCTTCGGTGAAATAATAATCAACGCCCGCACCAAAGTTTTCACTGACTTCAGGTGCAAATTTCTCAATAGCTTTCAGAATGGCATCCACGTGCCATACATAAATTTTGGTGTTCCAGGCAAAATCCCCACTCTCAAAAAAAAGTTTTGCTAAATCAGCCTGTGGTTTCTTGGTAAATGTTTTGACTCGTTTCAGCGTAGCGTTTGCGTCAGGGTGGTACTGAATATAACCATAGTTTGTATCGGGGCGATGTGGCTGTTTACCAACAATAATTAGTTTACTTTGATCGTTAAAAGCGACTTCTAGTGCTTTACGTAAATCTTTGATAAAAGCTACCTCACCAAAAACGGCGTGATCCGCTGGCATGATGAGGACAACAGCATCTGGATCTCTTTTTTTGATTTTGAAGCAGGCGTAAGCGATGCTGGGTGCCGAGTTTCTTCTCACCGGTTCTTCAAGGATCTGGTCATCATTAAGTTGAGGCAATTGTTGTCTGAGTAATTCCTTGTATTCTTTTGGCACCAGCACGTAGATATTTTCTTCCGGACAGATGCCTTTACCTCTCTCATAGGTTTGCTGTATGAGCGTGCGGCCACTGCTAAGAAGGTCGAGAAAAGGCTTGGAATTAATTTTTCTGGTGAAGGGCCAAAAATTTGCACTTTTACTGCTGTATAAGGTGATAACAACGAAGGTATTTTGACGGGTCATGGATAGTTTATTACTGAGATTACTCTTAGAAAAAAATAGGTCCAGGCTTATGATTGAGTAATTATCATTAAAATATTAAGGATGCAAGAGAAATAAAATTTAGTAAAATTATTGTTAAAAAAGAACGTTTCTGTATTGCATTTTGTAGCGATTATTAAAATTGTTTTAGTCCAATAATTTTCATTAACTTCATAGTCATTTTAAAAAGAGAAAGATAACTTATAATTATTTGTTGATTTAATATAATAGTGAATAGAAGATGATAGATCTAGAGACCAACCTAAGAGGTTATCTTAAAAAGTACTTTGGCTATAGCCAATTTCGAGGAAATCAAGAGAGGATCATTCGTAACATACTAGATAAAAAGAACACTTTTGTGATCATGCCCACCGGCGCCGGTAAATCACTCTGCTACCAGTTACCGGCCATCATTCAAGACGGCACCGCCATCGTCATTTCCCCCCTTATTGCTTTAATGAAGAATCAGGTAGACCAGTTGAATGCATTGAGCATCAATGCACAGTTTCTAAATTCTACCCTGACTAAGTCGGAGATTAATCGCGTTAAGAAGGAAACTTTAAACGGGGAAGTGAAGCTCCTCTACGTAGCGCCTGAGTCATTGACCAAAGAGGAAAATATCCGCTTCCTCCGTGAAGCAAAAGTCTCTTTCGTCGCAGTCGACGAGGCACACTGTATCTCTGAGTGGGGACATGACTTCAGGCCAGAGTATCGGCGCATTAAGTCTATCATCGCTCAGCTTGGAGACGATGTCCCGGTGATCGCACTTACTGCCACTGCCACTCCTAAGGTTCAGTTGGATATACAGAAGAACCTTCAGATGGAAGACGCCGACCTTTTTAAATCCTCATTTAACCGGGAGAATCTGTATTATGAGGTAAGGCCCAAAAAACAGGCAAAAAAGCAGTTGATTCAATTCATCAAACAGCATAAGAATAAGTCTGGAATTGTCTACTGCCTGAGTCGCAAAAAGGTAGAAGAGATCGCTGAATTTCTAAGGGTCAACGATATCAAAGCAGCCCCTTACCACGCCGGTCTGGATGCTGCCGTGAGAATGCGTAATCAGGATGCTTTTCTCAACGAAGATTTGGATGTCATTGTCGCTACCATTGCCTTTGGTATGGGTATTGATAAGCCAGACGTTCGCTTTGTCATCCATTACAATGTGCCCAAGTCGCTAGAGGGCTACTACCAGGAAACCGGAAGGGCTGGCCGTGACGGACTGGAAGGCAAATGCCTGATGTTTTACAGCTACAACGATATCCTTAAACTGGAGAAGTTTAACAAGGATAAACCGGTCACTGAAAGAGAAAATGCCCGCATGTTGCTGCATGAGACCATTGCCTATTCTGAATCTTCGGTTTGTCGTAAACGGCAGCTTCTCCACTATTTCGGTGAGTATTTGGCTGAAGACTGTGGAAAATGTGACAACTGTTTACGACCCAAAGAGCAGTACGAAGGGCAAGAATTCGTAGAAATCGCGCTACAGGCAGCCTACCAGACCGGAGAACGCTTCGGTATCAACCATTTGGTATCGGTCATTCGTGGTTCAGAAAACCAGTACGTAAGCAGCTACGATCATGATAAACTCTCTGTCTACGGCAAAGGGAAAAGTAAAGAGCATGATGATCAGTTCTGGAGTTCAGTGGTGAGGCAGGCGCTTCTTATTGAATTGTTAGAAAAAGATATTGAAAATATTGGATCACTCAAACTGACCGGCAAAGGTCACGATTTTCTATTAAACCCGCATTCGGTCATTTTATCTAAGGATCACTCCTATGAGGACCTGGGTGAAGAAGAAGAATTTGAAAATACGGCCAACGGTCATGGCATGGCTATGAACGGTAACTCCCGATCTTACGACGCCAATCTTTTTGAGCTGCTCAAAAAACTAAGAAAAGAAGTCAGCAAGAAAAGGGATTTACCTCCCTACGTAATTTTCCAGGAGCCTTCTTTGGAGGAAATGGCGACCACCTATCCTACCACCAAAGATGAACTCGCTGCTATCAACGGAGTGGGCATGGGTAAAGTAGCTAAGTTTGGCAAGCCTTTTATAGAAGCCATCAAAAAGTATGTAGAAGAAAACGATATTGTCACTGCCTCTGATGTAGTCATCAAAACAGCGGTCAATAAATCCAAGAACAAGATTTTTATCATCCAGCAGATTGATAAGAAAGTGGACCTGGAAGAAATCGCCGATACCCGGTCTATAAGTATGGATGAACTCATTGAGGAAATCGAGCATATCTGTTACTCAGGCACCAAGCTTAACATGGATTATTACATTGAACAAATGCTGGATGAGGATCAGGAAGATGAGCTTTATGACTATTTCCTAAATGCAGAGAAAGACGACATAGAAGAAGCTTTAGACGAGTTTGGCGAAGATTATTCTGAAGAGGAGCTTCGGCTTATGCGTGTCAAATTTTTATCAGAATACGCTAATTAGGATATGTACATCAGTCTTTAATATCCGGAGATGGTTGTTGTGGGTTGCAGGCCTTTTTTTCTTAGCTTTACCACCAGGTCTGCAACACCTAACCATCTTTTTTTATGAACATTCTGATCTTAGGCTCCGGTGGCAGAGAACATGCCCTGGCCTGGAAAATCAGCCAAAGCCCACAATGTGATCAACTTTTTGTAGCGCCAGGTAACGGAGGCTCTTCTCAAGTAGCTACGAACTTACCTGATACGGGTACTCAATTTGATGATGCGGGTAAAAAAAGCATCAGTCAAATACTAAAAGAAAAAAAAATTGACTTATTAGTAATTGGCCCCGAGGCTCCCCTGGTGGCAGGACTGGTTGATTATCTGAAAGCAGATCCCAGCTTGTCAGATCTCAGAATCCTAGGCCCTTCACAAGCAGGTGCCAGGCTGGAAGGTAGTAAGGACTTTGCTAAGGCTTTTTTGCAACGACATCAGATTCCTACTGCACATGCCGCTTCTTTTACCAAAGACACCATTGATGAAGGTATCCGGTTTTTAATGAAACAATCTTTTCCGGTAGTCTTAAAAGCAGATGGCTTAGCTGCTGGAAAAGGGGTTATCATTTGTGAATCTTTGGAAGAAGCAGAAAAGACACTAAAATCCATGTTAGTGGATAAGCAATTTGGTGAAGCTAGCAGTATGGTATTGGTAGAAGAATTTCTGCGCGGTATTGAGCTCTCTGTATTTATTTTGACGGACGGAGAAGAATACCTAATACTTCCCGAAGCTAAAGACTATAAAAGAATCGGTGAGAATGATACCGGTCCCAACACTGGAGGTATGGGTGCTGTCAGCCCAGTTCTTTTTGCTGATCAGGATTTTTTGCAAAAGGTAGAAAAACACATAGTCCAGCCTACCATAAGGGGGCTCTCAAACGAAGGAATTGATTACCGAGGATTTATTTTCGCAGGAATCATGAATGTCCAGGGCAACCCCTACGTGATAGAATATAATGTGCGAATGGGTGATCCTGAGGCTCAAGCTGTTCTTCCCCGCATTGACGAAGACCTTTTACCTATTTTGTATGATTGCGCCTCTAAACAATTAACCAGCCGCCGTTCGCTAAAATTGAAGCCAGAAACCGCTGCTACTGTAGTGATGGTGTCAGAAGGCTACCCCGGCAAATATGCGAAAGGTAAAACGATCGTTGGGTTACAAGACGTTAAGGACGCAATGGTTTTTCATGCCGGAACAAGCTTGGAAAATGAAGAGATGAAGACCAACGGCGGACGGGTGTTAGCGGTTACTGCCTTGGGTAATCAACTATCGGAAGCACTGGAGCAAAGCTATGCTGGCGCCCTCAGTATTTACTGGTATGGTTTGTACTACCGCAAGGACATTGGGCAGGATCTGCTAAAGATGTAAACCATGTTTACTTTTCTAAATGATCTCTTACTATGGATGTTGGCTGTTTTTCTCTTAGCCTGTAGCCAGAGAAAAAGTGAACAAGAAGCAGCATTTCCAGCATAGAATGTAAGCTGGGAAGAAA
Organism: uncultured Porifericola sp.; assembly: GCA_964653665.1. Lineage (GTDB taxonomy): Bacteria > Bacteroidota > Bacteroidia > Cytophagales > Cyclobacteriaceae > Catalinimonas. The sequence goes on from CAZZGE010000003.1 coordinate 46,828, forward strand.
ATCAAGCAGGACAGTATACCTTAGAACTGGCTAATGTAAAGCTTGCTGTAGATCGCCAGGCAGGCGATGGGATTGTTACGCTGGCCATTGACGATGCGAATTTGCTCACCGGGCCAGATATTGATAGTATCAATTACGGATCTACCCTCTTGCTAAGTCTATAGAATCTCTGGCGCTGGCCTCCACCCCCTGCACTGGATCGACAACCTTATCAATTGATTGCAAAATCTGATAGTCTGCATTTAAAAAGTAGCGTAGACGATCGCTTTGGGGTAAGTTTTAGTAAGTCCTTCTTACCCTCCCTAAAAGACACTTCCCTTCAGATCACTTATGAGCTACATAATCACACGGATTCGGTTGTGACTTATGCGCTGTGGGAAGTGACAAGAGTGCAAAAAGACAGTAAAGTTTTTTTTACACTGGAAGAGCAAAACAGTCTACGCAGCATTAAAGAATCATTTTGGGATCTGGACAGCAATCTGATGAAGGTATGCGTCTCACCAACAGAAAGCTTAACTAATAAAATGTTAGCAAACGGAAAAGGCTGGCTGATCTATCAAAAGAATAGCCTGGCGATTATCAAAACTTTTCCTGATCTCAGCTTAGACGAGCTTCCGCCCAATCATAACGAAATAAAAATATACAAAGACAACACTAAATATTTAGAGGTAGAACAGCACAGCCCTTACATACAACTCGATCTGGGAGATACCTATCAGTGGCAGGTGCATTGGTACCCCCGCAAATTCAGCAACAGTTTGTAAACAGAAAAGGGGATGGATATGCTTGAGAGCGGGAAAAGATAAAAGAATCTGGTCAATGGTACTAGCTGATTTGATTGAATAAATAATTTTCTTTAATATTTAATTATCCTTTTAGTCATACCTGAACGTAAATCAGGCTATCACTAAAAGAGATTGTTGTTATTTGTTTCACGTAGGATGTGATAATACTACATCTGATAATTATAGATAAGATCATGGGATGCAGTACTTGTGGATCAGGCGATGGTACGGCCGTATCAGGTTGTCAAAACAATGGCGGTTGTGGTACCGGAGGCTGTAATAAAATGAATGTATTTGACTGGCTGTCCAATATGGATTTACCTCAGTCAGACGTATTTGATGTCGTAGAAGTTAAGTTTAAGGGCGGACATAAGGATTTTTTTAGAAATACAGACGATCTGGAGCTTACTACCGGTGATCCGATAGTGGTGGATGTTCCCAATGGGCATCACATCGGCTATGTCTCCCTGATGGGTGAACTAGTAAGATTACAGATGCAAAAGAAAAAGGTAACTAATAATGATGATATCAAAAAAATCTACCGGATCGCCAATGAAAAAGATCTTGAATCTTTTGAAAAGGTGAAAAACCGAGAGATGCCTACGCTTTATCGTACTCGTAAAATCATTGAGCAACTAGGTCTTTCCATGAAGCTCTCTGATGTAGAATACCAAGCTGATAATAACAAAGCTACCTTTTACTACTCTGCAGACAGTCGAGTAGATTTTCGCGAACTTATTAAAATACTGGCCGGTGAGTTTAAGATTCGTGTGGAAATGCGCCAAATCAGTCTCCGTCAGGAGGCAGGACGTTTGGGAGGGATTGGCTCATGCGGACGTGAATTATGCTGTTCTACCTGGCTTACGGACTTTAAAAGTGTATCTACTTCTGCGGCACGTTACCAAAATCTCTCGCTAAATCCCAGTAAGCTTTCTGGTCAGTGTGGCCGGCTGAAGTGTTGCCTCAATTATGAGTTAGAAACTTACATGAACGCACTACAGGATATACCTGAACTGAAAGGTTCATTACAAACGAAGACCGGATATGCCCATCTCCAGAAAACTGATATTTTCCGAAGGCTCATGTGGTTTTCTTATGAAAAAGAGAGTACCTGGATACCTCTAAATGCTAGTCGGGTGAAGGAAATTCTGGAACTCAATAAGAAGAAAATATATCCGGATACCCTACAGGAAAATAGTGTGTCTGTCAGCGAAGAGACAGATACACTGAATAACGACCTGGTTATGATGGATAAAAAGTTTCAAAAAAAGAAGAAAAAACAAAAACGTAACAAGAAACAGAGAAAGCATAACCGACACGACAATAACCGTAATTAGAAAGGCTAAAATTCTTACGCATCCTATCTTTTTAACTCACAGGATGCGTAATTTTTTTAGCTTTGCCATCAAGCGTTCGAACCACAAGACTTAGCAGCAAAGTGATAAATACTAAGTGGGTCTTTTCTTTCCTCCTTCTCGTGTTGTTGTATCTGACATCCTGTGACCAGCAAAGACTGTATGAAAAGAACTATGATTTTGAGCAAAGGGTATGGCTCGTAGATACCGTACCAGCTTTTCAGTTTGAAATTTCTGATCCAGACCTTACGTATAATGTGTTTTGGAACGTCAGAAATACCCTGAATTACCCATATCATAACTTATACCTTACCTACTATCTGGAGGATACGCTGGGAAGAAGAATTTCCACCGATTTGCATAATATGCTGCTTTTTGATCCAAAAACCGGAGAACCCTACGGTAGCGGGATGGGTGACATATTTATTCATCAACTCATGGCACTTCCTGATTACCGTTTTGATACTGCTGGTGTCTACAGAATTCGGCTAGAGCAGTACATGCGTACGGACTCTCTAAAAGATATTTTATCGGTTGGCGTAAGAGTGGAAAATAGCACTCCGGAATAAGTTTATGCTCAACAAGGGTAACCTGCTAACAGCGTATCACATTCCGGCCATGAAATATATTGAGTGGTAAAGTACCTATGCATCCATCAGCGCTCGAAGGATATCCTGAGCTGCTTTGGCAATTACAGTCCCCGGCCCAAATACTTTCAAGACTCCTGCCTGGTACAGAAAATCATAGTCTTTAGGAGGTATTACGCCACCCACTACCATCTCAATATCATCCCTGCCTACCTGTGCAAGTGCTGATTTTAATTCCGGCACCAGTGTTTTGTGGCCACCGGCTAGACTAGATACACCGATGAGATGGACGTCGTTTTCAGCAGCTTGTCGTGCTACTTCCTCAGGGGTTTGAAACAAAGGGCCTATATCTACATCAAAGCCCAGATCGGCAAAGCTAGTGGCAATGACTTTGGCACCCCGATCATGTCCATCCTGACCCATTTTTGCTACCAATATGCGAGGTCGGCGTCCATCCATTTCAGCAAATTGATCCGCTAATTTTCTGGCTCTAGTAAATTCCTGATTGTCTAACACTTCTTTAGCGTATATTCCTGATATTGTTTTTACAACAGCTTGATAGCGACCAAAACTCTCTTCCATAGCATCGGATATCTCACCTAGCGTTGCTCTGTGGCGGGCAGCTACTACTGCGAATTCAAGTAGATTACCTTTACCACTTGTTGCGCAGTGGCTTAGTGCATCCAGGGCTAATTTTACTGCTTTCTCATCTCTTTGTGATTTCACTTGTTTAAGTCTGTCAAGTTGGGCTGCTTTAACTTGGGTATTATCCACTTCTAGCAGCTCAAATGCTTCGTCTTCACCAACAGCCTCATCTACACGAAATCTATTTACACCTACCACTACATCCTGCCCTGCGTCAATACGAGCTTGCTTTCTTGCAGCAGCTTCTTCTATTCTCATCTTAGGTAATCCCTTTTCTATGGCCTTTGCCATACCACCGACGGTCTCTACTTCGTCAATCAGATCCAATGCTCGTCTGCACAAAGCATCGGTGAGGTATTCCAGGTAGTAAGAGCCGCCATAAGGATCTACAATGGGTGTAATATCAATTTCCTGCTGTAATAAAAGTTGAGTGTTACGGGCAATGCGGGCAGAAAAATCAGAGGGTAGAGCGATAGCTTCATCCAGCGAGTTTGTATGTAAGGACTGCGTTCCGCCGAGTATTGCCGACATCGCTTCCATACAGGTTCTGGCAACATTGTTAAAGGGATCCTGTTCGGTCAGGCTGTATCCGGATGTCTGGCAATGGGTCCGCAATGCCATAGATTTTGGGTTATGTGGATTGAATGGTTTAATCAGTTTGGCCCAGAGTAGACGTGCAGCGCGCATCTTGGCTACCTCCATAAAGTGATTCATACCAATACCCCAGAAAAAGGATAATCTTGGGGCAAAATCGTCAATCTTGAGCCCGGCCCTAAGGCCCGTTCTCACGTACTCAAGACCATCCGCCAACGTATAGGCAAGCTCCAGATCAGCTGGGGCACCCGCTTCGTGCATATGATAGCCGCTGATACTGATAGAGTTAAAATGAGGCATTTTTTTCGCAGTGTAATCAAAAATGTCCGCAATAATTCGCAGCGAGGGTTCTGGAGGGTAGATATAGGTGTTCCGAACCATATACTCCTTAAGAATATCATTCTGTATAGTACCACTTAGTTGCTCCGGCTTCACCCCTTGCTCTTCAGCAGCAACGATAAAAAAAGCCATTACAGGAATGACTGCCCCGTTCATTGTCATAGATACGGACATACGCTCCAAAGGTATTTGGTCGAAGAGAATCTTCATATCCTCTACCGTATCTATCGCTACCCCGGCTTTTCCCACGTCTCCTGATACCCGAGGATGGTCTGAATCATAGCCACGATGCGTGGCCAAATCAAACGCTACCGAAAGCCCCCTTTGTCCGGCTGCTAGGTTTTTACGATAAAATTCATTGGAAGCTTCAGCGGTAGAGAAGCCAGCATACTGCCGTATCGTCCAGGGTCGTGTGGCATACATACTGGCGTACGGTCCTCTTAAATACGGTGGCTCACCGGCTATAAAATTGGCGTATTCTAATCCTTCAACATCACTTTCGTTATAGGAAGATTTGATACTAATTTTTTCTGGGGATTCCCAGTTGACGGGTGTTGCATCAGGCCGCATTTGAGGTGTTGTGTTGACATTCAGTGTAGAAAAATCAGGCTTCATGGTCAAAAAAGTTAATGGCTGAAAGAAATTGCTTCGCAAAGGCCGGCACATTCATTTCCGCATGCACAAATGCATGAATACCCAATTTATCCTGGTTACGGACTAAATTATCCGGCAGGCCAGCAATCAACAGTGGGACTGAAAAACCGCCACTGTTCGTCCAGAAAACTCTAGCTACTGCCGACTGGTAAGCCTGATCGTCTCCTATGATTACACAGGCACTGACTGACTTGAATACTTTCTGTAAGTTTTGTTCATCCAGGAAAATGGCATCCGGGAAATAAACAGTGTGCATGCCGATTGAATTAAAAATATCTTTTACAAACGACAAGCGAGAGGCAACAATGGCTGGCCTGGAATCGGAACTGAATCGTAATACACCTACTGATGGTCTACTTTTACCGGAAGACACTATCTGATCAACCTGACTTCTAACGCTCTCAATCACCGCCGGTCCTCTTATTTCTGTCAGTTTTGATACACCCTGATCGATAGAAGTAGATTGGAAAGAATTTCCCATCTCATCTGATGTTTTTGTTTCGATCGGCACAAAACGATTGGCACCTACGGATATCCTTTGGAGTGTCGCTATTCCATGCTGGTACTCAGAAGCGGATTGTTGCAAACAATGCTGTAAGTAACCCGATTCAAAAGTGGCCATCAGTCCCCCCTTCTCTTCTATATTTAAAAATAACGGCCATGCCTGTTTTACAATTTCATCAGTCATCTCTTCAATGGCATAAGCCCCCGATAATGGGTCTTGTACAAGATTAAGATGTGACTCGTAATGTAGTAGATGAGCAACATTCCGGGCCATTCTTTTACCAAAAGCATCGTTATTATTTTGGCAACTGGTATGAGGGAGCAGGCAGATTGTTTGGCAATTACCCAGCACAGCCCCCAGTGCTTCAGTCGTGTTTCTGATCAGGTTGGTGTGATGATCAAAGTATACTTTATTATATTTTGCGGAAAGCGCTCTGATAGGTACAACATTTTCAGGTTGAGCCTCATAAGCTTCAGCAAGTATTAAAATTAGCTCAACCATGGCCCTATACTTGGCAATATCTGCCAGGTAAGAAGATCGCGTACTTAGTGTAACTTCAAGATGATTAAAAAGAACCTGTGGTGGTATGCCTATATCAGTGAAGTAATGAAGGTACTCTACAAGTAGATTACAGGTCAAAGCAACTTCCTGTAAAATTGTGGCACCACTGTTGGCAAAAGGATAGCCACTCACTCCAAGGCACTTATAGGTTGACGGGTTTGCCTTAAGAAGTTCCTCCATTTTTTTCAGCCCGATCTGATAAGGCTGGGAGTCGGTAATATATCTTTCTAATGGATTAAGGTATAAAACGCCGGACATAGTGTTCAGCCGACCAAGGTCAGGTAGTTTGTCTAGTGATGAGATGATCCAGCTTATATCAATGGCATCCCGGGAAATCCCTTTTAGCATAATATCGACCTCTTCCTGGCTAAGCTTGTGGGCAGAAATATCAAAAATGAGTGACTCAACACTATTATGTAATGCTGACATAGCTGTACGGTTTGCAGCTTTGCAGTAACCGCTCTCTGGCAAATGTACAATTTCTTGGAACACCCAAGGTTTGCCTGAAGATGTGTAAGAAAATACATCATTTTTGGTTGTTTTTTTCTTGGAATTATTTGCTGCGTAAAAAGACTTCACCGGCAGGCCTTCAAAGTTTTTATTTTTATTCAGTTTTATAAAATCATCAGATTTTAAGCTTTGCTTAGCTAAGGTATACCAGTCGTTTAATGAAGACTTAGCGAATTCTGCAAACAGCTTGGTAGGAGGGTTTGAAGATGCCATTACTAATTAAGAGTCAGTTTGAAAAGTCAATGTGATAAAAAAAGAGAAATAAAGGGATAATATTTTTGATGAAAATAAGCAAAAGATATGAAAAAAGTCACCCTGTCCAGAGAAAGCATTATATGGTAAAATTGATATTTTTTTAGCTTATTATAATGTAGTTTTTTGGATCACTACATGTAAGATAATTTGATATCTAACTAAATTTTACTGTAATAATCTGTAAAAAAACCTGGGATGATGAGCAAGTATTGAGTTAAAAAAAAATTAAAAAAAACTTTTAAAATCCAGCCTCCTCATTGCAAAAAATAGACTAAAAAACTGTATTTGAGGGGATTAGAGGTATTTATTTAAATGTGTTATATAGGCACGTATTATAAATTATTTCAAGATTTCATATAACTTTATATATAGAGCGTTTGTAATATTCTTATCTATTTGATGACTCAGCCTTTGTCAAGAAAAAGCGAGTTTTTTTGTTTTATATTTTTTTTCCATTTTTAAAATCTACTGCAGGACAAAAATTGCAGTAGTGCTCGAATTGTGACCTCAGAATATCTCCCGGCAATGCTATTTGCTTATAACTACTTTTGATTATGAGTCCTAACCCTATGCTGATACAAAAGAACCATCAAACTGTCTGGAACAATTGTTTACGTATCATAAGGGACCATGTAGGTGAGCAAAGTTTTAAAACCTGGTTTGCACCGATCAAGCCGTTACGTTTGGTCAAAAAAACACTTACCCTACAGGTACCCAGTCAGTTTTTTTACGAGTGGTTAGAAGATCATTATGTGTACTTACTCCGAAAAGCTATAGATGCCGAAATTGGCAGCGACGGGCAACTGGAATACTCAGTCATCATAGATAAAAAGGGAAAGCAGCAGAAGCAAGGTAAAGTACAATTTTCACCCTCCAGAGAAAATCTTAGAAATCAATTAAGAAAGGGAGGTAAAAACTACTATAACAACAATGCTGCAGCTAATGCTAATGAAAGATACGAAGGGCCTTTCTCGTTCCAGGATATTGAGAGCCTGAAAGAAGAATCGCATCTCAACAATAAATATGATTTTGAATCATACATTGAAGGTGATTGCAATCGTCTGGCACGCTCTGCCGGATACGCTGTAGCCATGAAGCCAGGCAGTACTGCGTTTAACCCACTTATGCTCTACGGGGGCGTAGGACTGGGAAAAACGCATCTAGTGCAAGCCATTGGAAACGAAATCCGAAATAATTTTGAGAACAAATTTGTACTATACGTTTCTTCAGAAAAATTCACCTCACAGTTTATTGAAGCGCTGAAGAACAACAACGTCCAGAAATTCACAAATTTTTATCTACAGGTAGAGGTACTCATCATTGACGATATCCAGTTCCTGTCTGGAAAGGAAAAAACCCAGGAAATCTTTTTTCATATTTTTAATCATTTGCATCAATCTGGTAAGCAGATCGTCATGACTAGTGACTGTCCCCCCCGGGATCTACACGGACTGACTGAAAGGTTAATATCACGCTTCAAGTGGGGGCTTACGGCTGATCTGCAAACGCCTGACTTTGAGACGCGGATCGCTATCATACAAAGAAAGATGCAAAGCGATGGTATGCATATTCCCGAAGATGTGGTAGAATACATTGCCTACAACGTAGATACCAACGTCAGAGAGTTGGAAGGCATACTGGTGTCACTGATTGCTCATGCGTCCCTGAATGAGACCCTTGTTAACTTAGATCTTACCAAAAGGATCCTCAAAAATATCGTTCAGAATGCCGAGCCTGAACTTAATGTAGATCAAATACAAAAAACAACTGCCAAGCAGTTTAATATGACCCTGGAAGACCTGAAAGCTAAGACAAGAAAAAAAGATGTCGTGGTGGCCCGTCAAGTAGCTATGTACCTATCCAAAGAGTACACTAATAAATCACTGAAGGTCATCGGCTATCATTTTGGCGGACGTGACCACGCAACCGTGATCCATGCCGTTAAGTGTGTACAGGAAATGTTAAAACAAAACCCTCAGGTTACTGAGGATCTTAGACTGATCAAACAAAAGCTTAAGATCAAAAGGTAGTAATGTAAACAATTCAGGAAGAGAAGTCCTTCACTGAGTAACAATGAGCAGGCTAAGCCTTTTTCAGTTCTAGTATAGTAACTTCGGGAAGGATGCCAATTCTACCTGGAAACACCAAAAATCCGAAACCTCGGTTCACGTACAAGTGTTGCTGGCCTTGCTGATACCATCCAGCCCACTGCTTGTATCGGTACTGAACCGGACTCCACTTAAAATCGCCGACCTCTATTCCAAACTGCATACCGTGTGTGTGTCCGGCAAACATGAGGTCAATATCAGGATATTGAGGTCTTACCTGGGCATCCCAGTGACTGGGGTCATGCGATAACAATAATTTTACAGCAGCATCCTCCGTACCTTGATAGGCCTGATCCAATTTGCCATATTTTGGAAATCCGCCAGTTCCCCAGTTTTCTATTCCCAGGACAGCGACCTTGTCACTTCCCTCCTCTAGCAAATAATGCTCATTCATCAGGATATTCCAGCCCATTTGTTTGTGGATTTGTACGAGATCTTGGAGATTTTTCCTTTTAGCCTTAGTTGACGGCCAAGCGGTATAATCTCCGTAGTCGTGATTACCGAGGGTAGAATATACACCGAGCGGTGCTTTCACTTTACGAAAGATAGGCTGATACTCTTTCATCTCATCAGCACGGTCATTGACCAGGTCACCTGTAAAAAATACGACATCTGGTTTCTCGGCCAGCAGCATATCTACGCCCCCTTCAACAGCAGTTTTATTAAAAAAACTACCCGAATGAATGTCTGACAGCTGTGCTATCCGGAGACCATCAAAGCTGGCAGGCAGATTACTGAGATAGACTGTTTTTTTTCTAACACGGTAATCATAAGCACCTGAAAAAATACCGTAGCCCATCGTTATGGCGGGCACAACTGTTGCAATGACAGAGCTTTTGACCAAAAATTCTGAGCGTGATATGCCTTCTCCAGTTTTTTTTGCAGCTACCGATGACGACGGGCTCAACTGCTGCCATACCCAGCGAACGGCCCTTCCCACATCGTCAATCATGAGGAAGAAAACACCAAAGATTTTGGAAAAAAAGTTAATAAACATCACTGAAAAGATGATGGTTCTCATCTCCCTGCTAATGACATCTTTTCCACCCAAATTGTAGTAAAACATGCCTGTAATACAGAACAAGGTAATGGCCCAATACAAAGTATAGATAAGCTTACGCCAATTACCCGAGATTTCGTCCAGGAAATACCTAACTGCCTGAAAAATGTACCAGTCCATCATTACGAATACAACTGCTACAATACTAATAAAAGTAATTCTATTCATTTGAACCGATTGCTTTAAAAAAACCCATCAATATTGTAGATGGGTTTTACTGGCTTTTATTGTTCAGTGAGCGCAAATTCTTGTTGTTCTTTTTTATCTGTCAAGGACTCACGATCTTCTCCGCCGACTTTGTGTTTAAAAGCCCTAAGCTTAATTTTGTCTACGATCAGATACATCACGGGTACTACTACCAGCGTAAGGAAAGTGGCAAACACCAATCCAAAAATTACTGTCCAGGCCATTGGTCCCCAGAAGTCGGCATTAAATCCGCCATAGTATATCTGTGGATCGAAGTCTGAGAGCAATGTGTAAAAGTTAATGTTCAATCCAACTGCCAAAGGAATTAAGCCCAGCACGGTAGTAATTGCGGTAAGTAGTACGGGTCTGAGACGTATTCTTCCACCGTCTACAATGCTATTAACAATCTCATCATAAGGAAGCACTTCGTCATCTTTAATATTCAGTTCAGCACGACGTCTTTCCCTAATAAGATTGGTGTAGTCAATTAATACAATGGCATTATTAACGACCACGCCAGCCAGCGAAATAATGCCAATACCGGTCATAACCACAACGAAGTTCATATCAAAAACCACCAGCCCCAAAAACACTCCAATGGTGCTCAATAGTACTGATGCCATGATGATGAAAGGAGTGGTAACCGAGTTGAACTGAGCTACGATGATCAGAAAAATAGTCATCACTGCAATCAGAAGGGCACGTATCAGAAATTGACCAGATTCTTGCTGCTCTTGTTGTTCCCCAGTAAAGCTTACTTCGTATCCTGATGGTAATTGCATATCATCAATTACATCCTTGATCTGGGTATTAATTTCGGTAGCGTTATAACCATCCAACACGTTAGAAAAGATAGTAATCACTCTGTCACTGTCTTTACGCTTAACTGAGCCAAAAGTAGATGAGTACCTGACATCTGCCACCGATGATATAGGGATCTGCTTTTGGTTTCCAAACTTATCTCGGAAAGTAACCTTCTGATTTAGCAGCGCATTGACATCATAGCGATAGTCATCTTTGAGTCTCAGGTTGATAGGAAAGTCGTCCTCACCATCCTTAAACTTAGAAATCTCATTTCCAAAAAGAGCAGTCCTGAGCTCAGTAGCAATCGTGCTGGTAGATAACCCAAAACGTCTGGCTTTTTCACGATCTATGTCTACAATGAGCTCAGCCTTACCTGTTTCTAGGTCTGTTTTGAGCTCCTCAATACCGCCGATATTCGCATTTTGGATATTGGCACGAATCTGATCCACCAGGCCAATGAGTTTTTGATAATTTTCACCTTTGACTTCAATGTTAATAGGCTTACCTACTGGAGGCCCAACCGGGTTTTTGTCTACCGATACCTGCGCTCCGGGATACTCACCTATAACATCTCGGATATCTTCCATCAAAGCTGTAGTAGACACACCTCTACGAAGCTCGTAGTCAATAAAAGAAACAGTGATTTTGGATTTTTGAGGTGTACTACCTTGACTGGGGCCTTGTGTCGGGTCACTTGCCCCCTCACCTACCTGAGAAATGACTGATTCCACCATGTATTTATAAGGCTCAAGCGTAGCGAATACTTTTTCCTCTATATCTTTAGTCAAATCGTTGGTAGTCTCTATAGCAGTACCAATCGGTTTTTCCACAAAAATATTAATGTAATCAGGATCGCTACTAGGGAAAAACTCTACTTTGGGTGACTTCCATACGACGAGCATGATGGAAAAAGCCAGTAAGCCAAACGTACCAAAGAAAATAACATAAGGCCGGATGCCTGTCAGCGCAAAACTTACTGTTTTGGTATATAGGCTTTCCAAACGAGTCAGCAGCACATTTTGAAACCAGTCTATGGCAGGTGATAGCAAGTACAGATTGAATGGAATTAGTAGTGCACTGATCATCAATAAATTGGCTACCACAAAATTACCAACAACGTAGAAGACCACTGCAACCAGAATAATACCTCCGGCTATCATCATTAAGCGCTTTTTGTTCTTTGGGCTGGGCTTCGTCTTAAGCTTCATAAACAAAGCCGTGAGTACCGGGTTGATGACCAGTGCCACAAACAATGAAGATGATAACACTATGATCAACGTGATCGGCAAGAAACGCATAAACTCACCGATAAGTCCACTCCAGAAGGCCAATGGCAGAAACGCTGCCAGTGTGGTAGCCGTGGAAGTTATAATAGGCAAGGCAACCTCCCCTACTCCCTCTTTCGCAGCACGCACCGTAGAATAACCTTCTTCTATGAGCCGGTAGATATTTTCAACCACCACAATTCCATTGTCTACCAACATACCCAGTGCCAGTATCAAGGAAAACAGCACCATCAAATTGATAGATATCCCAAAGAAATTGAGCAACATAAAAGACATGAACATAGACATGGGGATTGCAATACCTACAAAGAGTGCATTACGCAGGTTCATGAAAAAAGCTAATACCAGAACAACTAGAATAACCCCCGATATAATACTGTTTTCCAGGTTATTAAGCTGCAGGCGGGTATACTTTGACTGATCATTGGTTATGACGATCTCCAGATCTTCGGGATAGCGGACTTCCTTTGCTTCTGCAATAATCTCTTTGATCTTATCAGAAGCATCAATAACATTAGCACCATTTCTTTTCACTACGTCCAGTGTTACTACCGGATTGCTATTACTACGCGCAAAGCTGCCTCTTTCTTCATAAGTATCCTTTACCTGAGCAACATCCTGCACATAGACAATATCACCACTCTCTGATTTGATGACCACGTCTTTAATCTGATTGATATTATCAAACTCACCCATTATGCGCAGAGACCGGCGGAATTCACCTGCCTTAAGGTTACCCCCAGAGACGGTCACGTTTTCAGCGGCGATAGCATTCTGGATATCAGAGAATGAAACCCGCATCGCCTCCATCTTATAAGGATCAGCCGCAATAAGTATTTCTCTCTCTAATGCACCTCTGACCTCTGCTTCCTGTATTTCAGAAAGCGATTCTATTTCATCTTGTAAATACTCAGCATACTGCTTAAGCTCGTTCAGACTATACTCTCCCGATATGTTGATAAACATGATCGGTAAGTCAGATAAATTGACTTCAAAAACATTAGGTTCCTGATCTAGATCGTTAGGTAGCTCACTTTTCGCCTGATCTACTGCATCTTTAACGTCCTGCAAGGCGCGAGAAATGTCCACATCAGGTGTAAACTCCACAATCACGGTAGAATAGTCCTGTATTGAAGTTGATGAAACATTATCAAGCCCACTAATGCCTTTAATTTCTTTCTCAATGGGCCGCGTTACCAGGTTTTCAATATCTACGGGCGAGTTACCGGGATAAGGTGTCCCAACATAGATAGTGGGTACGACCACTTCTGGAAAATTTTCTTTGGGCATGCTGCTGTAGGACAGTATACCCATTATTACAATGATGAAAGTTAATATGATGACACTCGTGCGGTTGTTAATTGCTAGTGAACTGAGTCCGAACTCGCGTGTAACTTTCTTTTTTTGATTATCATTCATGTCTACTGCTATATTATTTATTCGCAGAAATTTAATCTGTTTCCATTGCTACTCTGTCATCCTGACCGGCAAACCGTAGGCTTACCCCTTGGGCTACTTCACGGAAGCCCTGGTCAATCAACTTTTCGTCGCCCTGCAATCCGGAATCCACCATGGTCATATCTTTGTAGGTTCTTCCTCTCTGTATGTGTCTTTTTTGCGCTATGTAACTACTGGTTTCCTCAGACTGAACAGCTAAGTAGACAAAGTCACCTTTCTGATCATTTTGAATCAAGTTGGTCGGTACGGTCAAAGCATCCTCTTCCTGAAAATCTTTCAGCTTAACGACGGCCATCAGATTAGGGCGAAGCAATAATTTATCATCGGGTAGTTTAACTTCAACTTTAAACGTACGGTTATTTTCATTAATAACCTGGCCTACTGAACTAATCACTGAAAGCACATCTTTTTTCAATGAAGGAAAAGTTACGATCACCGAATCTCCCTGCTCAAATTCTCCTAAGTAAGCTTCCGATACATCCGCTTCAATGTACATATTGCTAAGACTAACCAGCCTTAACAAAGGGACCCCAGGCTGCGCCATCTCACCTTCTTTCACAAAAACTTCGTCAACCGTTCCACTGAAGGGAGCCCTGATTTTATAATTGTCAAGCTGTGCATTTAGAGAAGCCAGTTTTCTTTCCAGCGACTCTTTAGCATTTTTTGCTTCAAGGTATTGAAACTCCGTACCAATATTTTTGTCCCAAAGATTGGCTTGTCTTCGGAAACGCGTCTCAGCCAGTTCCAGAGATGTTTTAAGCTCTTCAATATTTCTGAGCAGTGTTTCTGCTTCCTGACGAACCATCAACTGACCCTTCCTGACTTTGGTCCCCTCTTCTACCACTACATTTTGTACCATAGCAGGGGTTTGAGCGCTGATTGTCACATTTCTCCTGGAAGTAACCGATCCCCTGACTTCTACAAAGTGCTCAAAAGTCCCGATATTTACCTCCCGGGTTGTCACCAGGGTAGTATTACGATTGCTGTTGACAAAATCAGGATCATCAGCGGCGATTTGCTTTTCCAGATCATCAATCTTGGCCTGGAGGTCCTTCACGTCCTGCTTATATTGCTTGAGCTGATCTTTTTTACCGGCTAAGCCATCAGCCGATTGATCTCCGCAAGCAGTGAATCCAAAAAGCAGGGTAACATATAAGATAATTTTGATACTATTTTCCATTATTAAATATTTCAGAGAATTAGTTTGATTCGTATTCTTTTACCAGTACACCCAGCGCCTTTTTCAAATCTACTTTGGCAATGAGCGCATCGTACAGTGCATTATAATAATTGGTTTCCGCTTGTTTGAGTGAGGTCTCGGCTTCTATAACCTCAAGGTTAGAGCCCACGCCCTCTTGGTACTTGATTCGAGTAACATCGTAAACATACTGTGCTAAATCTAGATTTTCTTGCTGTACATTAAGATTTTCCAGACTGTTTTCCAATTGTACTCTTGACTGTATAATCTCAAGATCAATGGTATTTTTCAGCAGAGTGGCAGAACTCTCAATCTGCTGCAGCTGAAGTTTATTTTTCTGGATTTGGTTGTGCTTAAGAAGTCCATCAAAAATGGGTAGACTCAAATTTACCCCTGCTGAGCCTAAATTAAACCAGCGATCAAAATTAGTAAGTCTGCCAAATTCATCGGCACCACTGTTGTACCCATAGTTGGCTGTCAGTGTGAGCTTGGGAAGATACTGCATTTGATAATTCTTAATATCTAGCTGAACAAGTTCCTGATTCACCATCAATTTAGCATAATCCTGACGATTCATGTATTCAAAACCAGCATCAGATAAAGCATTTTCTTCAAGGTCAATATCCTGGATAGATTCGGCCAGAACAATCTCCTCTTCCAAGGGCATCCCCATCTGATATTTTAAAAGTAAAATACTGACTTCTGAAAGACGGTTGATCCGGTTAAATTCAGTTGTTACGTTATTTAATTGTACTCTTATGCGATCTACATCTATCTTTTCTGCAAATCCGTTTTCATAGAGCATGGTCGTCTCGTAAAGCAAAGTATCCAGACGTCTGAGATTACTACTGACCAATTGTTTTCTTTCTTTGTTAACTAAAGCTGTGTAGTAAGCTTTAGAAACCTGTTCTGCGATATTGCTTTTAGTCAGTTGATAGTCTTTACGAGTAAGGTCGGAAAATACACGAGCTGCTTTGAGCCCCACAAAATATGAACCATCAAAAATCATCTGGCTGGCACTTACAGTTGCATTACTTTGATGTTGTATACCAAATCGCAGCGCTACTTCTTCATCGGAAGGTGGGGCTTGACCGCCACCATTGCCTCCACCACTCACAAAACCACCAGCTTCAGCTGGTAAAAACACCGTGGGAACGGCAAAGTTATTGGTGTAGCTAATTGCAGCATCTACCTGAGGTAGTCCTTGTGATTTGGTAATACCCACGTCACGTTTGGCGATCTGGATGTCCAGCAAAGCATTCTTTATATTGGCACTATTGACAAAAGCATAGTCCAACGCATCTTGTAAGGATAATGCCTCTCCCTGAGACTGATCGCTATTGCCGGTTTGTGCCCTTAAAGCTGTTGGAAAAATACTGACCGTCATCATCAGCATTATAAAAAAGTTAAGCTTCATTTCTTTCTACTTTTTCAGAATATTCTATTAATTTATTTCTACCTTCTGCGGTCAGTACTCCTTGCATGAAGTGCTCAAATAACTGTATGATCACCTTTCTGAAATCAAATTTGTCTTGCGGATAAATATCATTATCACCTGCCATCTGGATTTCCATGATTCTTAGCTGTGCCAGAATATCTATATCAATGTCACTCCTGAAATAGCCTTCTGTAATTCCACGATGTAATGTGGCTTTCATAGCATCTATGAACACATTTTCTTTAAAGTCAAGGTATATTTTCCATGCATTAGGATGGTACTTCTGCAGATCAAAGAGGATGGATGGGTTTACTTCCTGTGTATGCTTTCGCAGGTACTGAGATACCATAAAAATCTCATGAATAGCATCTTCTGACTCGGCTTTGATAGACATCATTTTGTCTCTTTCTTTACGAAGAACCCTTTTGGTTACCAAGCAAACAATTTCATCTTTGTCCCGATAAAACTGATAAATGGTCTTTTTTGAAATGGCTATTTTTCGTGAGATATCATCCATCGTTACACTCCTGATACCATATGACATGAAGAGACCTTCTGCTGTCTGTATAATTTGTTCTTTACTTTCCACTTACTTAAAGTACCGTGTTTAAAACTCAGGAAACTTTAAAATTTTTTATAGTTTCTAATTTAGCGAACGAAGTAGTAATAATTATGTTCAATTTGATTGATTTTTCTCAAACTTGAATTCAACAGATAAGTAAGGAATAACTATCTTAAGAATAAATAATCAAAAGCAACCTTCCCTTGATTAAAGAAAAATACTTTTATCAGTATGAAGAAGCATCTCTACATTATTTATTTTACAGAGGAGGCCCGGATGTCTTACTTTGCTTTCATGGATACGGTCAACAAGCGCAAGTATTTGAACCTTTGGCACGCCGTCTGAGCAGTCAGTATTCAATCTATTCCTTTGATTTGTTTTTTCATGGCCAAAGCAAGTGGCCTGATTGTGAACGAGCTATACCAAGTGAGTTTTTTTCCGAAGTGATAACTAACTTTCTAGATGACCGAGCAATAAGAAAAGTGTGCCTATGTGGATATAGTCTAGGTGGTAAAATTGTGCTGAATCTGGTTGAGAAACTAGGTCATTTAATCAAAAAAATAATGCTCATTGCCCCCGATGGCATCAAGACTAACTTTTGGTACAGTCTAGCTACCTACCCATACTGGATGAGGCGTTTATTCAAATACTCTGTTCATCACCCCGAGCCTTTCTTTTTTCTATCAAACGTGTTAAGTCAATCACAAATGCTGGATAAGGGCGTAGCAAAGTTTGCTAAAAGACAGATGAATACCGCTGCCAAAAGAGAGAAGGTATATTGTACTTGGCTGGCGTATCGTAAAATCCAACCTGATATTCAAAAAGTGGTTTATCAACTAAAACGAAACAACATTCCCGTTTATTTTATTTTAGGAACTTATGACAGAATAATACATAAGAGCAGTATCAAACCGCTTACCGAAAAAATAAGCAGTTTCAAGATACAAATGCTGGATAGGGGTCATAACACACTTATTAAGGATATTGCCAAAGACCCTAAGCTAAATTTTTAGCGATCTGTCTGGTCATCAGATGACTTACCTTTTTTCTTTATTTCGCGAAGATCTAGATCAAAAATATATGCCAGGGATAAGCTTAATAGTTGCTGCCGGTGAAGTAGATTTTCTTCGTAAAATGACAGAGGAATATAGTTCACATCGCTTTTCACCATATTGGTATGAGTGGCAGTGTACCTTACATCAACCACGATGAATTGAGTTCCCACAGGAAAAAGTGCCCCTATTCCAAAATCTAATCCTAGTTGGAAGCGATTAGGCTGATCAATGAAGTAACGAAAATCACTTTCGTTACCTTGAAAAATCATATCATATTGCAGCGTTTCCAATTCAAACTCAAAGACTTCAGAATGTGAAACCTCTCCTTTTCCTGTTAACCAGTAGGAAATCTTTGGGCCAGCATTGACATATATCTCACTAAAGCCTAATGGAAAGGAGAATCTTAGTAACGCCGGCAAACTAAGGTACTGATAGGTTTCTTTTTGCCAATCATCGGCCAATTTGCTTTCAATATGTTTGCGGGTTTCTTCGTAAAACAATTCGCTTTGGAGTGAAAGAAGGTCACTGACCTTTAAATTCATCACTACACCAACTTGATAAGCTAATGAGGGTATCCTGCTGTATCTACTATGGAATTCCCTGTCTTCGTATGTAGTCCGTGATAATTGTAATCCTGCTTTAGGACCAACTCTCACTAACTGTGCCTGGCAAGCCAAGGAAAAAACTGTGAATACAAATATTATAATTTTTTTCAAATCTGTCTGCCTCAGTTAAGTACAGTACTTAAAGACGTTAGTGGAGACCAGTTTCTTTAAATAGGTACAAATCGTGTGGTTTTAATTTTAGCTACTAATTTTATACCACTTCAGGAAAATTAATTGAATTATTTAATTACAACATTACACCTATCTACTGAAATAATTAGTTACGCTGATACCATTTATAGTAGAATAGTTATATAATTTTTTAAACACAGTAAATTAGAACATTGTAATATTCTAATATTATATTAGCTTTAATTATGGTAAACTTATGCTTTCCTTTACACTATTATGTATCTGAACATAAGCCTATATCAACCAAAATGCCTAACCACCATGAAAAAGCCTTACAAATTCATATGGTTTATTCAACTACTATTTCTTTGTATATCACTATCTGCTAATGCCCAAACTCCCCCGGAAGAAATCTGCTACAATGGTATAGATGACGATGGTGACGGTCTTACTGACTGCCAGGATAGCGACTGCTCTTTTCTTCCATTTTGTCGGATTGAAGGGGACGACGGCACTGGTAACGTTATCAATTGTAATGATGGTATTGACAACGATAATGATGGGCTTACTGACTGCCAGGAGCCAGCTTGTGCTGCTAATACTACGATATGCCCGGTAGAGAATGATTGTGGTAATGGTATTGACGATGACGGAGACGGTTTCATTGACTATTATGATGGAGACTGTTTGGGCGACCCTTCTAACCCTAACGACTACATAGTAACGCAACCTGACTGTGAGGCTGTCCCTGTTGGGAATGTATTTGAAATAGAGCCTGCCTGGGACTCAGACATTCGCACTAGTGCCGCCATGGGCATGCCAAGTGTGGCTGATTTAGATCAGGATGGTGTTCCTGAAGTAATCACAATAAATACACAAAATGGATGGATGTATATACTTGATGGTAGAGATGGTAACATACTGGATCAAGAGAGAATACAAAATGGTGGTGTGTTTGCATACCCGGCTGTAGCAGATGTGGATGGTGATGGAAGAGGCGAAATATTTACCATAAGTCACAATGGTGTAATCAGGGTTTATGAAGATGATCTGTCACTTAAATGGTCGGAAACCAGCGTCTTTACCCGCCATGGCAGACAACTTGGACTGACTGACTTTAACGCTGACGGTAGAGCTGATTTATACTACGGTAACGAAATCAGAGATGCTCAGACCGGACAATTACTTATAGCAGGAAGTCATGGTACCACTATGTACCCCTCTGCAAACCACTGGCAGAATGAACTCAACGGTGTGCCCGTAGCAGTGGATATATTGCCTAGTGCCGGGCTTGAGCTTGTGGTAGGTCACATCATCTACGAAGTAAACATTACCAATACCGGCGGAACGGCAGGCAATACTATGACTGAGGCACAGAATATGGATGATGCCGCTAACCTACCCACCGGATACCTGGGTTACCATCCGGCTGATGCTGACTGGGGTGGGCAAACTTACAGTAACACTGCTGTCGTTGATTATAATCAGGATGGAAGCCTTGATGTGATTATCGGCGGTGCCAACGGGCATCATGATGGTCCTACCACTGCGTTTTTTTGGGACTTAGCCAACGATGAGGTCAGGATGTTTTTTGTAACGCGACCTGGTAATACAATACCTGGATGTCCAAATAATAATATCTGTGGAAACTTTAGGGATATGGACGGGAACAAATGTAATAGTGGTGAAGACTGCTATTGGATGAGAGGTATGGGAAATATCAATGTTGCCGATATTGACGACGATGGACAAGTAGAGGCTACCTTTATGTCAGGTTCATCGCTTTTTGCCCTGGAAACAGACTTTACACTTAAATGGGCCAATCATGAAGATTTCTGGGAATCCTCATCTGGATTTACTGGAACTACTGTATTTGACTTTGACGGTGATGGTTCCTCTGAAATTGTGTACAGAGACGAAATCAATCTATACATTGTGGATGGCTTTACTGGAGAACCGCTTAATCTTCTCAACGGCACATTTTGTAGTTCCCAAACACAGGCTGATTACCCTATTGTTGCTGATGTAGACGGAGACGGAGAAACAGAAATTATCGTATCTTGTGGCGAAGTGGAAAATACTTTTGGAGATGGGCCTGCAACCAGCGCCACCCGCGAACGAGGTTTTATCCGTGCATACAAAGCAGCTGGTAATAACTTCTGGGTACCTTCACGCGCGCTGTGGAATCAATCCAACTACTTTAACGTCAATATCAATGATAACCTGACGGTTCCCCGGGTACAGCAAGCCCACCACCTGAGCTTTAGCCAAATTTGTAACGACCCGAACATAATACCACCTTTCGCATTAAATAAATTTTTAAATCAATCACCGCGCATTAGCTTTTGTGGCCAACTTGCGTTTCCGGCTCCCAAACTGGATTTTGTTGATGATGGTGTAGTCATAGACCCACCGGTTTGTCCTGACAATCAGTTTGATGTACGGTTGAGTTTCCAAAATAACGGAGACCTGCCGGTCAATTCATCAATTCCAATTTCTTTTTATGCAGATGATCCAGCAGCTACTTATGGTAACGCCGACCAAAGTCCTTACCTGGAAACTATCAGTCTGACAATCCCTGGCGGACTCCAGATTGGTCAACGTGTAGATACGACAGTATCGGTGAACGGCGATCGTGGAGCATTTGAGCTTTATGTCTCTTTAAATGACAGAGGACAATACGACAGCCTGGGGGCACCTGTTACCAATGAAGACTTTTACCCTCTTACTGAGCTAAATGGAACGGTCCGCGAATGTGATCAGCTTCCTACGATTCTTAGTAAAGAGGTAATCCCATTACCGTTTGATATACAGGCAGTAGTCATTCGTGACAATAGAAACTGTCCCGGAGCTAGCGCCAATAATGGTGAAGTGCAGGTATTTGCTGCCGACAGTACTGCTTTCCCAGGTTCTAGTTACGGTTTTACTTGGACCGATATACATACTGGACAGGTAGTTGGTACAGACGCGCTGGTTATAGGACTGGATTCTGGTACATATCGAGTTGAAGTAGTAAATACTGACTATGGTTGCACTGGCAATGCCGAGACTGTTACTATCCAGAGATTTGAAGAATGGCCTGACACAAAAGTAGTAACAGTTGAGGAGATTCAACCTGTTTCTGGCTGTACACCGGGTACTGCTGATGGTATAGCTCATG
>CAZZGE010000004.1:0-36809 GCA_964653665.1 uncultured Porifericola sp.
GTGCCATGGGACAAAGATAAAAAATAGTTAGTTATCTTTGTAATCGGTACACTAGTGCTTTCTACAAGTCAAAGGAATTAACTTGGGGATAAACGGATGTATGGCTGTCCCGAATGGTAAACCAGTCCTTGGCAAGACTTTCTAAGACCTGGGTTTAGGGAAAGTCAGGTATGTCCAGTTCTTCGGTAAATATGGCTTCAGCGTCTATTTCAAGGAGAACATCATCCCCGGTAGGATTACGGTTGGCGTCGGTGGAGAAACCTTCAATAGACAGGGTGAAAGAGCCAAAGTCGTTATTTTGGACGATGGCAAAGAGCTTTTCACTCAGTAAGTTAATGCCGATGAGCTGATATCCGGTAATGGGTGTGAGCGTTGTACCTCCAAATTCAGATAAGTTAACGCTGTAATCGCTGAAAACCGATGCTCGTGGTGTATTTTCGTCTTCGTAAAAACCACTGATTATTACATACTGAGCCTCATTACCACTGTTTTCATTAATGTTAATAAAGAATATTATGGTTGGTTTTGTAAAGGAATGAAAAAGGGCTGTTTCCCGATTTCTATGGTTTAAACAAGAGCAGCGGTATAGTTTTTTTCATATGGCCCGGCCACCCGGTTACGATCATCCCGAATGTAAGCGAAAACTCGGTGGATTATCTTGTTTCGCACCGCGTTCAAGACGAGCATTTTATTCTTGCCCTGCTCCACTTTACGGTGATAATAGTTAGCCATTTCGCCTTTGCCAGAAACGACTGATAAGGCTGCCATATGTAGTAGCTTTTTCATCCCGGTGGGGCCCACTGTTTGTTAGCCAGATGACTTACCCTGGTGCCGCCCCGCGGTAAAAAAGGGTGCACACCTTAAAGAACTTGTTGATCACTATTCTTAAAGGAGAAGTTATCTATCTAGGTAAAACTTATGAAGGCGACCGTTGCACGGCAGTGTATATGATAAGAAAATGTATGATCAGGCATAGCTTAAATTTCCTGATCAATGGCACTGTCTATGGTTAGACCTGGGGTTTCTAGGCATTGACGCAGAAGGTGTAGAAGTATTCATGCCTGAAAAAAAGCCTAAAGCCGACGTGGAACGGGAAAAGAGTTTTCCAACTTCCAAAAAGAGCTAAATACTCTCATAGCAAGCATCAGGGTTAAAGTGGAGCATGCAATTGCCGGTATAAAAAAAGACTTAAAATTATCAGGAATCAGATCAGGCTACACGGGTGGCAAAAGAGAAGTAGAATGATGAATATCACCTGTGGATTGCATAACCTGAGATACCAGGGTTGGGCTGCATAAAAAACTAACCGCAATAAAATATAATTAATTATTATAATATTAGTAAAAACGCCTTTTTTTGCTCATAGTAAAAACTCTAGCATAATACCGCTTTTTAAGCTGAATCATTCTAAATGACTTTACAATTATTCTTTATATATGTCCCATTTTTTACCTTATAAGCTACAGTTAGTAGTCATCCCTATATGCCTAACAAATAAACTAATGACGTGAGCAGATTCGTGTTATGAGTATCTGGTTATGAAAAAAGTGCTGGAATGGATTCTTCCATCAGAAAAACTAGCATTTGCTGCCTTATACTTTTTTCGTGCTTAACTTACCAGAGCATATGATCTTTTCACCGCGATTATCTTTTAGCGTACCCAAGAGCAGGCTTATTTAAACTCAGCTGAGAAAATTGTAATTTATTCATGTGCGCCAATCTTCTATGTACGCATTTTTCTTCTTATCGCTGGCTGACCCAAGATGCTTTTACAAATCGGATGATCTTCTATCTTGATGAAGAGTATGTTTATACAAAGTAAATATACAGTCATTGTGAGCTTTATTAGCTCGTTATTAACGCTAATAAGGTTTTGAGCTAATTGACAGAAAAATTTCTGCTACTCGAGGCTATGTTTGCACTACAAAATGATAGGCGCATGGCAAAATCAGCAACTCCCTTAACGGCACTTCAGATATCAAAGAATATATTTTGGGCAACTACCCATGTTTTACTCCTCCTGATGGGATATCTACAATTCAGATCCCACTATTTCTTTCAGGATCAGCAGAAGAAAGCAACGGTCATCAATTATGCTGGCCGTCAGAGAATGATCAGCCAAAAGCTAACGAAACTTTCCCTGCAGATGCGAGATACTACACAAAATCAACAGGAAATAAAGCAGGAACTGAAAGCATTGGATGCTAACTGGAGCCAGATGCAACAGGCTTTGCGCCATGGCAATGAAGAATTAGGTATACTTTTGGTTCAAAATGCTACCATTGATAGTCTGTTTCATCGTATACAGCCCCATAAAGATAGCATGTCGATAGCGGTGGCCTCTCTATCCCGGCAAAGTATTAGTCCAGAAGAGTTTCAAGCAGGGCTCCAGACCCTACAACGCCACGAAGGAGCCTTTTTGTCTAACATGGATCAACTGGTCAAGCAGTATGAACTAGATGCTCAGCAAAATGTGGAAGCAATGAAGACGCTGGAACTCACTGCTGGTTTCACACTGATCTTTCTGTTTGTGTTTATCTTCCGAACATCTACTTCATTACTTGTCAAACAGAACCGAGAAAATGAGGAGGCACTTAAACAAAAAGAAAGCTTAAATGAGGAACTGCTTTCTTACCAGGCGGAATTGAAGCGAACCCGCGAGTTTCTGGAGCAAACTAACCAGGTAGCTCTGGTAGGTGGCTGGGAAGTGAGCCTGGCTCGAGACTACGTTCACTGGACGGATATTACCCGTCAAATTCATGAAGTGGATGATGACTTCGTGCCAGTAGTAGAGAAAGGTATTTCGTTTTTTAAGGAAGGAAAATCACGTGAGACTATCAGCAGGTTATTTCAGCAGGCTGTCAACGAGGGTAAAAGCTACGATGTTGAACTTCAGATCATCACGGCCACCGGTAAAGAGAAGTGGGTCAGGGCTATAGGTATACCCGAATTTAAAGACGGTCAATGTATCAGGGTATTTGGTACCTTTCAGGATATTGACCTACAAAAAGCCAATGAGGCAAATCTTCGCCTCATGGAGTCTGTAGTTCAGAATGTTAAAGACTCCATTGTAGTTACCGAGGCTGAGCCGATTGGTATTCCAGGTCCCAAAATTGTTTACGCTAATCCGGCCTTTTGTACCATGACCGGATATTCTCAGGAAGAAATCATCGGTAAGAATCCCCGCGAACTACAGGGGCCTGAAACGTCGCGTCAGGAGCTTGATAAGATTAAAGAATCCTTAAAAAATTGGGAGCCTTTCAATGCAGAACTGATCAACTACAAAAAGAATGGCGATAAATTTTGGGTTAATCTTTCAGTAGTACCAGTGGCCGATGAAGACGGAGGGTTTACCCACTGGATTGCTGTACAAAGAGACGTCACTGAACGAAGAGAAAATGAGCAAAAGCTGTTGGAAGCCAAAGCCCAGGCCGAGTCAGCCAGCCAGGCTAAGTCAGAGTTTCTGGCCAATATGAGTCATGAAATACGCACACCGCTCAATGGGGTAATTGGCTTCTCTGATCTGTTGATGAAAACAAACGTAGATGAGCATCAAAATCAGTACTTACAGGCGATTCACACGTCGGGCAATGCTTTATTGGATCTGATCAACGACATACTGGATTTCTCAAAAATTGAGTCAGGTAAGATGGAACTGGCTTACGAAAAGACGGACTTGTGGGAAATGCTGGAACAGGTAGCGAGCATTGTTAAGTTTAAAACCAACGAAAAAGATATCGAGTTGCTCATCGATATGGATCAAGCCCTCCCTCGCTACGCAGAAACAGACCCGATTCGGCTGCGGCAGATACTGATCAACCTACTGGGAAATGCTGTCAAATTCACTGAAACCGGGGAAATCGAGTTATCAGTGAAATGTATCAACCAGCAAGATACAGCAGGTAACCAGGCGCTACAGTTTGCGGTGAGAGATACGGGAATCGGCATCTCACCCGAACGGCAGGCGTCTATCTTCAGTGCGTTTGCTCAGGAAGATATGTCAACCACCCGAAAATACGGCGGTACTGGCCTGGGACTTAGTATCTCCAATCAACTACTAAAAATGATGGGCACACAACTGGAGATGGAAAGTACCGCAGGTGTGGGAAGTAAGTTTTTCTTTACTCTCCACCTAAAAACAGAAGAAGGTGGTGAGCCAGAAATATCGGAGATACCGATCAGGAGTGCTCTCATCGTAGACGACAATCATAAAAATTGTCAGATCATACAAGGCATGCTCTCGTTTAGCGATATTGATGCTGATGTGGTACACAACGGGATTGAGGCACTGCAAAAAGTTCAGACTAAACAATATGATGTACTCATTATAGACTACTGCATGCCCTATATGAATGGTTTGGAGGCGATTCGGCAGGTTAGATCAGAAATAGGCATTGACAGTCAGCGCTTACCCATCCTGCTGTTATACAGTTCATCCGATGATATAGAAATAAACCGAAGCCGAAAAAAGCTGGGCATTCAGCATGTCATGAGTAAGCCAATTACCCTGAACCAGCTCAACGAGTCGCTGAAAAAAATTCATGTACCGATCAAACGAGCAGACAAAGCTATACTTGAGAACCGTGAAGTTAGTATCTCAGATCAAGCCCTCAGCATTTTGCTGGTAGACGATAATCCGATGAACCGAAAGCTGGCAATTAATATGTTACAACGCATCTTACCGCAGGCGCACGTAACTGAGGCCAGCGACGGGCAAGAAGCAGTGAGTGCCTTTGAGAAGCAAGGAGCTGATATTATCCTGATGGATTTACAGATGCCGAACATGAGCGGCTACCAGGCCTCAGAAAAAATCAGAACGCTGTTTGGTGGTAACGATACTATTATTATCGCCCTGACAGCTGGTACTGTGAAGGGTGAAAAAGAGAAATGTTTAAGGGTAGGCATGGATGACTATCTGAGTAAACCCATCGTTATCAAAACGCTGGAAGATAAGCTGCAGAAATATGTAAAGCGCTTAGAGAAGACTGTCAACCCAACTGCTTTCGCTGACTCCCCGAATGATCACTTTGATCTGGCTCAATGTAAAGTAAATTTACATATCCAGGACTGTGAGACGCTTAAAGACTTTGCATACATTTTGTTTGAGCAATTGAATGAAGACATTCCCCGACTCCATGAAGCCTGCCGCCATCGGGATGTTGAAACTTTACGAAAGATCTCTCACAAACACAAAAGTAGTACTGCTTCCCTGAGTATGGTCATCCTGTCTCACCTTTTCCGGTCATTGGAAGGCATACAGCACATTGACCATCAGGATATTCAGGATGTTGATGAACTGGTACAGCAAATTGCTCAGGAGGTAGCCCAGCTCAGAGCAGTGGTAGCACAACAGCTTGACATATCGCTGCCTCACATTGATGAAACACCCAAGCCGTCTACTTCTTAGATTTATTGAAACAGACTCATTCCCGGTGAAGCATATAGCTACTGCATGGGTGTTGGACTACATGCCCATAAGAAGTTAGCAAATACTGCTGTCGTTAGAGGAAAGTTTACGTATCACTGCTTGTGCTTTAATGGTGTTGTTTACTCGTAATAATGAGTAAGCTGGTATCTCAATTGTATAACCCAGTGTTGATGCGTGAATGGGTTGGGTTTTTATGAGATTTAATGCTTGGACCTGAATGAGGTAAAGAAACCAAACCATCTCTGTTACAAAAAATTCTTGTTTTTAACGCCATCTTTTTAGCACCTAATGAAAGGGGTAGATTCTATACTGACGTTATGCAACAGCAAAACCATTACCTGAAGCAGGAACTGGATCAACTGATTCAGCAAGACACCCGTATCTTCCAGTTCATACAACAATCCTCTTTGGATGGAATCTGGTACTGGGATCTGGAAAAACCACAGCATGAGTGGATGAGCGAAAAATTCTGGACGACACTGGGGTATGCTCCAAGCAAAATGCCCCACGACCCAGCTGCCTGGAAGGATATCATTTTTGCCGAAGACGCGGCTGCAGCAGAGCAGAAAATCCAAAAACACCTGGCGAATCCTCAAACCCCTTACGACCAGTTGCTTCGCTACCGTCATGCCAGCGGTACTACAGTATGGGTTCGCTGCCGGGGCCTGGCTATTCGTGATGATAAAGGCAAGCCTACTCGCATGTTGGGAACGCACACTGATATCACCGAAATCAAGCGCAAAGAAGAAGAGCTTCAGGCTTTTTTGGACGAAGCTCACGACCTCATTCAAAGTGTAGATCAGCAGGGTGACTACGTCTATGTAAACCGTGCCTGGAGCCTGACACTGGGGTACAGCCGGGAGGAAGCATTGGGCCTGAGTATGTTCAATGTAATTGATCCGGAGTACATTCCTCATTGCCAAAAAATGTTTCGGACACTTCTGAAAGAGCAAAAAACGGTCTTCATCAACGTGATACTTCGCAGTAAAGCCGGAAAAGCAGTACGCGCCGAAGGAAATGTAGGCGTCTATCAACAGGCTGATGGCAGGCTGGTCACTCGCGCTATTTTGCGCGATGTTACCCTTAGATACGAAGCGCAACAGGCCCTGAGCCGAACGAAAGAGCTCCTGGAACAGACCAGTAAAATTGCAAGGGTCGGTGGCTGGGAAATTGACCTGGAAACTGGCCAGGTTCACTGGACTGAGATGACTAAAGAGATCTTTGAGGTTGACGCTGATTTTGTACCGGATCAGGGATCAGGTTTTGAATTTTGTAAGGAAGGCCGCTTCCGGGACGCAGTACAACAATTGACTGAGCGGGCAATCCTGGAAGGCACTGCATTTGACGAGGAATTACAAATAGTGACTGCCCGAGGCCATGAACGCTGGGTCCGGATTATCGGCCACGCTGAAAGACGCCAGGAGCGTACCATCAGATTATACGGTACTGTTCAGGATGTTGAGGCTCAAAAACAGGCCAAGGAGAAGTTAGTACAGGCTACTGAGGAGGCCCGTTCAGCCAGCCGGGCAAAGTCTGAATTTCTGGCCAATATGAGTCATGAAATCCGGACTCCTTTGAACGGTGTCATTGGCTTTACTGATTTGCTCATGAAAACGCGTATGGATGATACCCAGCAGCAGTATATGCATACCATTCATTACTCAGCACATGCATTAATGGAATTGATCAATGATATTCTTGATTTTTCCAAAATAGAAGCTGGCAGAATGGAGATTTCGAAGGAAACAACTGATCTCTGGCAATTCTTTGCTCAGATTAGCGACATCGTTAAGCCTCATTTGTCTGATAAGGATATTGAACTGTTATTTAATATAGATCCTCAACTCCCTCAATACGCCAGGGTAGATCCAATACGTCTGCGGCAAATAATGATCAATCTTCTGGGAAACGCAATAAAATTTACCGAATCAGGTGAAATTGAAGTGCTAGTAGAGAGGATAGTGAAGCAGCAGGATGATCAATCGGCAGCGTACCGGTTTGTAGTGCGGGATACAGGGGTCGGTATTGATCCTAAAAGACAGGAAGCAATATTCCATGCTTTCTCGCAGGAAGATTCTTCTACTTCGCGCAAATATGGGGGTACCGGCCTGGGTCTGGCCATTACCAACCAACTGCTAAAACTTATGGGTAGCCAACTGGAACTAACCAGCACCTTGGGAAAGGGAAGTACGTTTTCATTTCACCTTCGCTTAGAAGTAGAAGATACCGATCCAAACTCACCTAAGATTAATGTCCCTATTCATCGAGTATTGGTAGTAGATGATCACGAGAAAAATTGTGAGATCATCCGTGATTCACTATCGTTACTTAATATTCAGGCCGACATGGCATATAATGGTATAGAAGCACTCCAGAAACTGGAACAGCAAGCCTACGATGCTATGATTGTTGATTATTACATGCCATTCATGGATGGTCTTCAGGTAATACAGAAAATAAGGGAAACCATGCAACTGGACAGCCGGAAATTGCCGATCGTCCTTTTGCACAGCTCTACCGAAGACAACAAGATCAACGAAATGCGTCGCATCCTGGGAATACAGCAGGTAGTAAGCAAACCCATAACCTTTGAAAGATTAAAATTTGTCTTACAAAATCTCTACGTAGACAGTAGTGAGCGTAAGGAATCAGCTCAATTTACGAGTCCTCCAGATGTTTGCCAGGGAGGGTTAAGCCTACTGCTGGTAGATGACAATCCGATGAACCGGAAACTGGCGCAAGCCATGGTCAAGCAGATTCTCCCGGAGATAGACATTACTGAAGCAGAGAATGGGCAGGAAGCTGTATCTGCGTTTGAGCGCTATCAACCAGATATTATCCTGATGGATATACAAATGCCTTTGCTGAACGGGTACGAAGCCAGCCGAAAGATCAGAACGTTACCCGGTGGCGATAATACCCGGATTATTGCACTCACTGCCAGTGCTATCAAGGGTGAAAAGGAGCGGTGCCTGGAAGCAGGTATGAACGATTACATGACGAAACCAGTAGTCATGGAGGTACTAAATCAGCATTTGAATAGTTGCTTGAATCGGCCTCAGGAAAAAGAAACTGAAAACCTAAGTGATACTGTAATGGAGGATGTACATTTTAGCCTGTCAAAGTTTAAAGAGAATGCCCAGCTTCATGATGACGATATCATCGCAGAGATGGTCGCGTTGCTGCATCAGCAGCTTACGGATGACGTTCCCCGCCTCAAAAAAGCATTCCTGGATGCTGACTATGCTCAACTGAAAAACCTGGCACACAAGCATAAGGCCAGCACAGCCACTGCCGGTATGCCGTACTTATCCGAAATGTTGGCAAATTTAGAGGGAGCCTGTAAGAAAGATGAACAACCAGCACGTGTAGAAGAACTGGTAGGGCAGATACAACAGGAATTTATACTGGTAAATGCAGAGCTGACCCAGCATTTTCCCGAGCTGTCAATGGTTGAATAACCCAACAGCTTAGTGGATAGTGCAACCGATTAATAAGATCAACTGTGCAGATGTAAATCCGCTGCGGACTTCTCGTACGAAAGGCGGATTTCCTGGATTTTCTCAATAGTAATGGGCTTCACAATGTAGTCTGTCACCAGGTTATATTTCTTTGCCTTATTAATGTCAGATTGCTCTGAAGAGGAAGTGAGCATAAAGATGGCAACCTGGCTGAAGTGGTGATGCTCGTTCATTTTCTCTAACCGCTCCAAAAACTCCCACCCATTCACTATGGGCATTTTAATGTCAAGAAAAATGATTGAGGGTGGAATGGCATTCGTGTTTATGATAGTTTTCAGGTAATCCAGGCAGTCAACCGCACTGATAAAACTCACTATTTCTTTGGCAAAATCACTGCATTCAGATAACTTTTTAAAAACAGTATTGTGGATGGGGTCATCGTCAACTACCAATACCTGATTTATATTCCTCATATCTACCTACATCTCAGATCTTAACATTTTGTAATTCATTGGGAAGTACGACTTCAAAACAGCTGCCCTTGTTGAGTTCAGATCGTACTTGGATACTTCCTTTAAGTTTGCTAATAGTTTCTTTGACGATGAAAAGCCCCAGTCCGGAGCCGGAAGACTCTCTGGCAGCCTGGAAGAACATACTGAAGATTTTATCCAAGTGGTTATTATCTATCCCAATACCATTATCCTTTACCAAAATGCGTGCCGTGTCCTGGCTTACTTGTATATTGATATCAATGTGAGGATCGTTTTCATCTTGTCGCTGGTATTTGATAGCATTAGAAATCAAGTTGATCAAAATGACGTAGAGGCGCATTTTGTCAGTGTAGAAGGATTCTTCTCCTTCAATATGTGTGTTGATGCGAACGTCGTCCACGTGCTTGAGATACTTGAGCCTCTGGAGTATATCTTCTATGATGCTCTCAAAATATATCACCTCACTCTCAATTTGAAGGCGCGCATTCCGAGAGTAGTCGATAATATCCTGAATGGTCTTATCCATCTTGTTGAGGCTCTGCTCCATCATATCCAGGTAGGTCGTTTTATCATGTTCGTCCTGACTGATGCGTGACACATTGATCAGCCCTAGCGTGGAGGCCAGAGGAGCTCTCAGGTCGTGGGAGGCACTGTACACAAAGCGATCTAACTCTTCATTGGTTTTGTTCAGTGTCTGGTTTTTTTCGTACAGAATTTTTTCTGCTTCTTTGATATCAGAAATATCCCGAATGGCACCATCTATTTGCTGCTGTCCCTGATAATGATTGATAGAAAAACTGGTAAGTCCCCAGAATGTACTACCGTCTTTCTTTTTAAATAGAAATGACTGATTACTGATCTCGCCTTTTTCATGGAGTATCGCATCAAATCTCAGTTGGGAAGGTGTATTGGCAAATAGCTTATCCAGTGTAATCTCTTCAGAAACATACTGGAACAGTTTCAGGAAGGCTCGGTTGGTAAACAGAAGATGATTATGCATATCAGCACAGAGGATGGCCTCGCTGGTATTACGGTTTACCGACTCTAGGTAATACTTTTGCTCACGGATGGTTTTTTCAGCATTCTTGCTCGCTGTGATATCGCGTTGAATATATATCCAGTGTGTAATGACATCGTTTTTATTTTTGAGGGGAACCAGTGAAACATCCACCCAGTAAGGTGTGCCATCTTTGCGGTAGTTCACCACATTCAGGCGCCCTGAGTGACCGCGCAGTAGCAAGTCTTTAAAGTGAGTTATTTCTTCCTCCTGGTGGGTAGGACTCTGCAAAAGGCTAAGTACACCGCCTATAACTTCTTCTTCCGTGTAGCCCGTTAGCTCACAATAAGCATGGTTGGCATAAACGATAGGATATTTCTCTGTCAGTTTATGATTAGCTTCAGTGATAACGATAGCATCATTAGCACATATCACAGCTGAGTTAAGCAGCCGGAATAATGACTCTTTTTGATGTTGTTGAGTAAGGTCTTCAATGAAGAGTGATATGCCTCTGACTTCATTATCAAGCCAAACTGGGTAAAAGCGAAAATTGAGAATCGTACTTTCGGTTTTATCAGTCAGGATTTCTGATTTCTGCCGATTTTGACCCATCAGGCAGTAGTTGATAGTTTTATGGCAATTTTGTCTCAGCGTGTCGTCTTGCAGACTTTCAACGAAATCAAGGCCTGGCCTGATGTTGTGGGAAGATAAACGAAGAAAGAGTTTTTCAAAGTGATGGTTGTACTCAATGAGGCGGCCATGATCATCCAATTGACCGATGCAGATGTCAGAGTTTTCTATAACAGACGACAAACGCGCAGCTTTAAAGTTCATCATTTGCTGGCTGGCCTGGTGCTGATCCATCATCTTTTTCATCAGGTTACTGAGCAGCCCTTTCATATCTTTCAGGCCTGCCAAAGAAGCGTTGCCTGTACGGTTTGATAGCTTCTTCAGTTCCCAGATAAAACCGTGTTGATCCTGATGAGGTAACATCAGATCAGCAAGTAAAGCATTATGTTTTTCCTGTACTGATTTGATGAACTCAACTAATTCGTTTTGATCAAAGCTGTGACCGTTGGTGGCCGCCTCTGCATCGTTCTGTAAATGATCTTTCATACGCTGTAAATAAACTTCTTCTTGTATTTTAGATGATTCGGATAGGTTAAGTTGAGTACGATTCAGGCTCTATGCGCTGTTAACTGGTCAGCCCGTGTTGATAGTATATGGTCATCCAAAGATGTAGCTCCGCCTCCCACATTAGGATGAAAGCTTATTGGGCTCTTAGGGCATTTTCGCGACAAAATATTTAATCAGTGAATATTACTAAAACAAGGAGAAAACATATCCTTTCAGAACTTCAATTAAAGCATAATTATGATTTTCACACAGCACACATAGAATTGTATGCTTAGTACATGGGTACCATTTCACCAAGTACTACATAAATATCACTTTCGTTTTTGTGTTTGTCTTGATGATAAAGCTCAATAGTGACCAGACCAGGAATATTCGGTGTTCAGTCAACTTCCAGATAAAAAATCATCATGAAACATGAAAGTCTATCGGGTCACTCAATAAACTAAAATTCCTTTACAAGGAATCGTTAAATGTTTTGCGGAAAAGTCATAAAAGGCTGCCTCAAGCATGGGCTTACTAGGTTATACACCGTGGGGATTAGTCTTGATGGAAGGTTATTTATCTCATTGCCTGCTACTCAACGAGGATTGCTTGTCTGAAGTGTATTTGACAAATTTTTTTCTAACGAGCGGTATGTAAGGAAAAAATTAAAAAAAACCGTTGCCTAACCCCTTAGAAGACCTATTTTTCAATAATGCGATGTTTTCTACGTGGTGCGTATGAGGAAACATATCAACCGGTTGAATAGTCTCCACCTGGTAATGATGATGCATCAGTGCAATATCACGGGCCTGGGTAGCGGGGTTACAACTGATGTAAACGATTCTATTGGGTTGAATCTCCAGCAGCTTAGCCACCACATCAGGATGCATACCGCTCCGGGGTGGATCGGTAACGACAACATCGGGTAACTCATGCTGTCGGATAAACGCATCATGCAATTGTTCTTTTATATCACCGGCATAAAAGGTTGTGTTACCCAATTGATTGATATCAGCATTAACCCGGGCATCCTCGACGGCTTCTTCGATATACTCAATACCAATGACCTGTTTTGCTTGTCGGGCCATAAAGTTGGCAATGGTTCCGGTGCCAGTGTACAAATCATAAATGACCTCATTTCCCTGGAGAGCAGCCATGTCTCTGGCTGCGCGATAAAGTTGATAGGCCTGGGCCGAGTTGGTCTGGTAGAAGGCCTTGGGACTTATCCTAAAGGAAAGGTCTTCCATTTCTTCGGTAATGTATTGCTTCCCTCTGTAGTGCTGCACAGGTAGATCGTAGTAGGTATCGTTCTTTTTGGGATTGATAATGTACTGCAGTGACGAGATTTCCGGAAATGCTTTACAGAGAAATTTCATTACGCTCTCGATGGCTTCTTTGTTTTCGGCAGCATCTCCTCCAAACTGAACGATCACCATAACCTGCCCGGTATTACTGGTGCGAATGATCAGGTTTCTGAGAATACCGCGATGACTCATGTGATCATAAAAAGGGATATCGTTCTGTTTGGCAAACGTATCCAGCGCCATTCTCACTGCATTAGAAGGTTTAGGTTGCAGATAACAGTGGGAAATAGGTAAAATTTTCTCAAAGCTCTGGGGGATATGAAAGCCCAGTGCTCTTCGGTCTAATGCTTCACCAGAACTGATCTCTTCCCTGGTCAGCCATCGGGTAGCTGAAAAGGTGAACTCCAGCTTGTTACGGTAATAGGTATTCTCTTCAGCAGGAATGATCGGCTTCACTTCCCGAACCGGGCTTTTACCGATACGCGCTAAATGGTCAATCACCTGCTGCTGCTTGTACTCCAACTGAACCGAGTAGGGGATATGCTGCCACTTACAGCCCCCGCAAATGCCAAAATGACTGCAAAAAGGCTCTGTGCGGATATCTGAAAACTTATGAAAATGGACGGGTACGGCCTCCAGATATTTCTTCTTTTTTCGGGTTACTTTCAGGTCAGCTATATCACCGGGCGCAGCATTTTTCACAAAGATCACCTTACCTTCGTGCTGGGCTACACACTTACCTTCTGCAGCCATTCGGTCAATATATTTCTCCTTAAGGATTAGATTTTTCTTTTTCCCCATAGGTGGGCAAAGGTATTATAATTGTATTTCAGATATTAATAATTGCAGGATTATTCTTAGATTTAGGAATGCGGGTATAACCTGTCAAAAGTCATCCGAGGTCTTTTTGTATGGGGATGACGTCTATTGTATTATGAAGAAGCTTCTAGTTCTTATATTTCTGATTACTCCTTGTCTGGCATACGCTACACATATTGTGGGAGGGGAGTACCAACTGGTTCATATAGAGGGAACACGCTATTCTTTAAGACTGGTTCAGTATTTTGATGAAGTGAATGGCGATCCTGAAGCCGAGGACGATTTTGCCCAGGTTTATCTCTACCGCAAAAGCGATGATGTCGTTATCCGGGTAGTCAATGTGACGCAAGTATCTTCTTCCTTTGTACCTTACACCAATCCGGCTTGTACAGACGAAAATATCATCTTCCGAAAGATAACCTACCAAGCCGAAATTAATCTTCCTCCCGCTGACTTTAGCGACCCGCAGGGCTACTACGCAGTGTTTGAACGCTGTTGTCGTAATAGCATTGTAAGTAATCTGGTGTCTCCCGAAACTACCGGACAGACTTTTCTTATGGAATTTCCCGCAGTTACCAGAAATAACGCGCCCTTCATCAATTCTACCCCTCAGCTGGCGGATCCCATCAGTGATTATGCTTGTATTGATGAAGATTTTAACTACTTTTTTGGCGCTACTGACCCCGATGGTGATTCGCTAGCCTACAGCCTGACGTCACCGCTTAACAGTTCCCGCTTTCAGCCCGTACCTACCCCGTCACCGCAACCTCATGACCCGGTCACTTTCGTGGACGAGATTGATGTTGATAATATGGTGCCTGGTGCCCCGGCTCTCAACATTGACAAAGAAGGGCGTCTTCGGGTTAAGCCGAATGAACTGGGCGTATTTGTATTTGGCCTGAAAGTAGAAGAATTCAGGGACGGAG
This sequence comes from uncultured Porifericola sp., assembly GCA_964653665.1. GTDB lineage: Bacteria > Bacteroidota > Bacteroidia > Cytophagales > Cyclobacteriaceae > Catalinimonas. The sequence goes on from CAZZGE010000004.1 coordinate 14,546, forward strand.
AGAAAATCGGTGAGGTGAGGAGGGACTACCAGCTGCTGGTGGCGGATTGTAATCCGGGAGAAGCGCCGGAAATCATGGCCCAAGTAGATGGAGCTGATTACCCCGAAGGCAATGTAATCGCTCTGCAAAAGGAGGGTAATCGCTGTATTGAGATACTGGTAACCGACAAAGATCCGGATGAAGTGATTCGTGTCAAAGCAGAAGGAGTCAACTTTGATAATGATATTCAGAACCTTATTCCGTCCGAACTCAACCTGCTGGCAGGAGAAGGAGATACCCTGCGTTTCGATTTCTGTCTACCCGCGTGTCCCTTTACCGAAGAGCCCATGTTAATCAACCTGATTGCTCAGGATGATGCCTGCAGCCAGCCTCTTACGGACACTCTGCAACTGACAGTAGAAATACAGGGGGCTCGTGACAGCGACCCTTTCATTTACAACAACCCAAACGTCGTAGAGATAATCCTGGATGCCGGAAACAACTATAGCTATCCTATCCGGGGACTGGATGAAGATGAGGACCTGCTGCAAATGGCCCTGGAGGCCGACGGGTTTGACCCGCTGGCCCTGGGTATGCAACTACAAAATCGCCTGCTCATCCCCGGTGAAATTCAGAGTGTCTTTAGTTGGAATCCGGACTGTGAGACCGCAGACTTCAGCGAGCAAAATGTGTTTGAAGTAGATGTTGTGCTCAACGACCTTAGCGACTGCCCGCTAGGCGAGCCAGATATCCTTACCTTTAGGTTCACCGTTAAATTGCCTACGAATAACCGCCCGATCCTTACAACTTCCGGCCTGGAGGAGACAGAAATCACCATTCGGATTGATGAAACGCTGGCTTTTGATGTGCTGGCCGAAGATATTGACAACGAATTTTTAGAACTGACTGCTGTTGGTAATGACTTCAATCTTAATGATTATAACATTTATTTTCCCGGCAACCAGGGAATCCGCAGTATCAGCAGTCCGTTCAGCTGGCGTTTATCCTGTAACGTTATTGATCTGTCTGAGCGCAGCACCTTTGATATCACTTTTCTGGCCAGGGATCAGGGAAGTTGTAACAACGGTTCAATTGATAGTCTCAAGGTAACTGTCAATGTGCTGCCTCCACTGAATGAAGCTCCTGGTCTCGCGTTTGATAACCTGGAAGACGGCGATACGCTTACCGTACCTGTTAATCGCTTTGTCAATTTTGATGTGTTTGCTACTGATGCAGACAACGATATCATTTCTTTGAGGCTTACCAGAGCAATTTTCAACGGTAACCGGGTTGATACTGAAGTGACTAATTTTAACTTTTTTCCGGTACTGGGAAGAGGGGAGGTATCCGCACGCTTTAACTGGCAGCCTGCGTGTTTGACGATTGGCTCTAACGGCCGTCCTTCCGAACTGGAGTTATTTTTTGTGGCTGAAGACAGTAAATGTTTCAACGTAAAAAATGATACCATCAGCGTACTGCTGGAAATTGTAGACCGGCCCCTGAACCTTGAAGCCTACACACCACGCAACGCCATTACACCCAACGGAGATGGTCAGGGAGACTATTTCTTTTTAAGGCTTTGTAATGATCCGGAGGGTAATTGTGACCTTCCTGAGGGTAACTGTAATCAGCGTTTTCGCCGCATTGACATTGTCAACCGTTGGGGTAAGAAGGTGTATACTTCCGATGACCCTGACTTTGAATGGTACGCTCAGGATATGCCTGCCGGTATTTATTACTACAATGTTTATTACAGCCAGGTGGATACTTTTAGGGGGCAAGTATATGTGTTTGCTCGCGACCCGGACTGATCATTCGTACCGCAGCGACTCAATAGGATCAAGGCGGGAAGCCCTGAAGGCAGGGTAGTAGCCCGAAAAGATACCTACAGCAATACAGATCAGTAGGGCTGAGCCAATCCAGATCCAGGGTACAATAAAGTGGCCTACCTCCATAAAGGTAGCTACCACGTTACCTATGCCAATGCCCATCATTACGCCTGCAAGCCCTCCGATCTGGCAAATGATAATGGCCTCCATTAGGAACTGCTGACGGATCAGGCCGGGAGTAGCTCCCAGGGCTTTACGAATCCCTATTTCACGGGTTCGTTCCGTCACCGATACCATCATGATATTCATCAGGGCTACGGATGCTCCCAGCAGTGTGATCAGTCCGATGGAGAAGCCCCCAATTCTGAGGTATCCGGTGATCTCTCCCAACTGCTCGCTCAGCGATTTTTTTTCCTTGATTTCAAAAGAGAGTTCGCTACCGATCGGGTCTTGCCGAATGGCACGCATCAGGCTGGTTGCTTCACCCATGGCGGCTTCCAGGTTACCAGTATCGTTAACAAGTACGTCAATGCGATAGTCTAGTGACGATCCGGCACCCAACTGTCGCCCCTTGTCGAAGGGTATGAGTATTTTACGGTCAGCATTGCCACCGCCACCCACTGAGCCCATTTCTTCCATCATACCGATGACCCTAAAGATATTCCCGTAGAGATTAATCTCTTTATCAATGATTTCTTCGTTCTCCTGAAAGAGTGCTTCCTCGATTTCATAGCCAATGATAGCTACGTTAAGTCCTTTTTGAAGATCAATATTACTGAAGTTTCGTCCGCTTTTCAGGTTATACCCTTCGGTTACAATGTAGCCATCATCAGTGCCGTAGACGCGAATGTTGGGATTGGTTTTTTCGGAGCTTCTTTTTACTTCGGCATTGCCGGTAATGCGGGTACTTACTGATATTTTGGCAGGATAATCATAGCGTTTTTTGAATTCTCTTACATCACTGTAGCGAATGGGAGGGTAGTTTTTTTTGGTACGTCCCTGCTGCGTGCTGCCTCCTCCTCTCTTTTCTTCTATAGAAAAAGTATTGACGCCGAGTCCGGCAAAGCTGTTGTCCACAGACGCCTGTACGCCGTCAATAGCTGTCAAAATCCCCACTAGAGCGGTTATTCCGATAGCGATGATAAGTGCAGTGAGTGTCGTTCTGAGCAGATTCTCTCGAATTGACTTAAGACTTTCCTCTACGTTGTTGATGATATTCATTGATCAGACTAAAACCGTAAAACAATTAGCGGTAAGATAATGTAATACTTGCAAAGCATCTTACTTCTATTCTTTTCAATATTAGTTTATCCCGACTTGATAACTAATTATTTTAGCAATAAATTATTAGTCTTGCCATTAGATAATTGAAACCACAAGATTATGTTGAAAAATATTCTGCTTACGCTGGCTACCAGTATATTCTCTTTTCAGGTAATAGCTTCCCAACTTTTTATGCCGATGGATGAGGTGCAGACCAACCACCTGAAGGCATACGGGATAGCTTACTGGGTGTTGCAAAATGGAGAGACAGTAGACTGGTTACTGAATTACCGAGGAGGTAGCTTTAGCGTTGAATATTCGCAAAAACTGGAAAACGAATGTGTAATCCGTGGTGTCAGTTATGAAGTTATTTCTGATGCTGAATACAACCAGATCATCAGCCAAATCGCCAGCCCCTCTTCCAATAAAGATCTGATGAAGCTGGAGAAGCATCCCAAAATTGCGGTGTACTCTCCCAAAAGTAAGCAGCCCTGGGATGATGCTGTAACACTTGCTCTAACGTACGCGGAAATCCCTTACGACGTAGTGTTTGATGATGAAGTGATGTATGATAAGCTGCCTGAGTACGATTGGCTGCACCTCCACCACGAAGACTTTACAGGGCAGTACGGAAAGTTTTACCGCATTTACCGAAACGCGCCCTGGTACATTGAACGACAGCGTAAGTACGAAGAAACAGCCCGTAAGCACGGTTTTGACAAAGTTTCTCAGCTCAAACTTGCCGTGGTCAAGAAAATACGTGACTTCGTATCCGGCGGTGGATTTATGTTTGCCATGTGTTCAGCTACCGATACCTACGACATTGCTTTAGCAGCAGATGGCGTGGATATCGTGGAATCTATGTACGATGGCGACCGTGCCGATCCCAATGCACAAGAAAAGCTAAATTATGCCAATACCTTCGCTTTTCAGGACTTTAAACTGGTGCGTAACCCTTACGAATACGAATACTCCAGCATAGACGTAGACCCCTCATCGCGTGGGCTAAGCCAGGATAATGATTACTTTAATCTATTTGAGTTTTCTGCTAAATGGGATCCCATTCCTACCATGCTCACACAAAATCATGAACGTATTGTGAAGGGTTTCATGGGTCAGACGACGGCTTTTAAGAAATCACTGATCCGTCCGGATGTCGTGGTGTTAGGTGAAAATAAGGCGGCTGGAGAAGCTAAGTATATTCACGGGGTATTTGGTAAAGGCTTCTGGACGTTCTACGGTGGCCATGATCCGGAAGACTACCAGCACCGCGTAAATGAACTCCCTACCGATCTGAATCTTTACCCCAACTCACCGGGCTATCGCCTCATTCTCAACAATATACTTTTCCCTGCTGCCAAGAAGAAAAAACAAAAGACCTGATAAGTTTTAGAGAGACCGCCGTACCGACATTCGGCGGTTTTTTTACAGGGGTGCGTAGACTATGTACTTTTCCTGAAAGTATTCTTCCTTAAAAAAATCACCGATAGGATACGTAGCGTAGTTGACCCCAGTCTCGTCTAGTTCCTGTTGTAAATCTCCCCCCTTAAGGCAAAGGAGTCCGTTGAAAAGCTCATGCTGAGATTTGACCTTGATCTTATTTTGTACCCACTGGTTGAGAGTTTTGAAGGGAGCTACTGCCCGGCTCACTGCAAAATCATACTTGCCTTTTACCTTTTCTGCTCGTACGTGTTCAGAACGTACGTTTTTTAGTTGAAGGCTATTCGCCACTTCCTGTACCACGCGAATTTTCTTTCTGACTGAGTCTACCAGGTAGAACTGTGTTTTGGGAAACATAATAGCTAGGGGAATACCGGGGATTCCCCCTCCGCATCCTATGTCCAGTATGTCGGTACCCGGCAGGAAAGGGCAAACCTTAGCGATAGATAGAGCATGTAAAACATGATGTAGGTAAAGATGGTGGATATCTTTTCGGGATATGACATTGATTTTACTGTTCCAGTCCTGGTACAAGGGAAAAAGCTGTGATAATTGGTTTTGTTGCTTCTCATCCAGGGAGGGGAAGTAGGAGAGTATCTGTTGATATTCTGCCTCTAACGGGGGTTCAGTAAACATGGGAAAGATCGCTTTGAGAAAGTTGCATAAGCAGTTTTTGCAGTTCTCTGTGAATAATGGGAGCCGTTTCCGGCCCTACGGAATTGACTTCTCCGTAGGGGGACTTTTCGGCTTCATAAAGGTAGGGTTCTTCTTCATCCCACTCGCTCTTGGGAATGATGTACCCAATCTGATCATTGGCCAGGCCAAATACAAATCGGTATTTTCCCGGCATGAGCGAACGCAGGGGAGGAGTTTCCAGCGGTGCAATAGCGTAATCTTGTCCCGGTGGACTTTCAATGCCTCCGTTGATAATTTCGGGATAAATCTCTCCGGGCACAGTGATAAAACTCATAGGACCAATTTGGCCGGCTACTATCTCGGTACGAATTTTCATCCATCCGTTATAACCCCGGTCTAGCAGACCTATCGCTGAAGCGAGCCGAAAATTAGGGTTATCCAGCGGAAGGTCAAATGAATGAGCAACCAAACGAATGTGGGTATCATCAGCATTAATTATTTCTGAAGAATCACGCAATGCCTCCATCGCCAAGTAAGCCAACTGATTACCCTGCGAAGCTGCTTTTTCATAGTTAGGTGCCAGAAAAGCTGTGTCCAGCCAGGGATCTACGATGGGTGAATCGGGGTCAGTGGTCATCAACCCACCAATGGCAGCATTCATAAAAACACAGATACCTCCTAAACCTGGAGCGACAAGACTATCACCGATCTGTATACCCCGCTCCATGGCAGATCTCAGGTAGTGTGGGTAGTCAGATGTGATCAGTAGGTTTTTATTCCACAGCGTTTCAGGGTGGTTCCCCCAATTCACCAGCGTACCCAGCGTCCGCTGATCTTGAGTAGACTGCGCCTCTATCACACGAAGTCCGGCATCCAGCACTGTTGGTTTTCGGCTATCGCTTACCAGTGGGATAGCCTGACTGAGATCCCTGGCGACCCTGAGCGTAGCAGGGGTTCGTTCTTGGTAAGCTTTCAGCACTGATTGGGCGGCTTGTTTTTTTACGTATGCCATGTATTCCGGATCAACACCACTTGTAAAAGTACCGGGGCCCCAAAGCCCCTGAAGATCAGGTGTTTCATGGGAGTGTGTACTACTGATAATGGCAAGGTCAATTTGAGCCTCGGTAGCAATTAGTTTCCTTACATCCAGTACATCATCGTGACCAAAGCCGATTGCATCCAATGCAGTAAAGGAAATGATGGTTTTTCCATCGTCTATCAACATGGTGCGTGCCCATAAGGTATCGTGGAGGCTCTGAGCAGGCCGGGAATTTTGGAAGCCAGCCATCCACACTGCATCAAAGCGGCCGTTTTGGTTGATATCCTGGTAAGTGTCTCCGTCATCAGGATTGTAACGAGCGTCCCCATTTGCATCCGTCCAGGTATCGGTAAGTTTGGGGTTGATGGGCATGGCGGCAAACCCAATGAGCAGTTGTCCGGAAGATTCAATAGGATCAATTGCCATAGAGAGTTGGTAGCCTGGGTTGCGGTCTCGTGTGTTGGAATAAGCCCAGAGAAATACGGCCAGTAATGATACAAGTAAAACAGCGCCGAGGCTAAGTAACCATTTTTTCATGATGATTGTATTCTAGCTTTGCTCCAAATTAAGCAAAGAGAAGAAGAGTACCTACTGGCGCTGATGGCAATCAGATGTGTTCTTTCTTGTTTTTGACCAGGTCGTACATGAGCTCCCGAGCACGGTGAAGCTGCGCTTTTACAGTTCCCAAGGGAGCATCCAGTTCTTTGGCGATTTCATCATAGGAGTATTCTTGGAAGTAGCGGAGTTTGACCAGACGCTGGTATTTGGGAGGAAGCTTGGTCACGAATACCCGGACTAACTCTTTCTTCTGGCTGTTGATAGCCTGATCCTGGGGGTCCAGATTGCTGTCTTCTACATCAATATTTACGGCATCGCCGTTGTCATCTTTAAAGGAGGTATTAAGGCTTAACGTCTCCAGTTTTTTCTTTCTGATAAAGTCAATGGCGTTGTTCGTAGCGATACGGAATAGCCAAGTACTAAAAGTATAATCTTTTTTGAAACGATGAAGACTGCGAAAAGCTTTGGCAAATGCCTCGATAGTAAGATCTTCAGCATCATCCACGTTGCGTACCATTTTCAGGATCATATGATAAACAGGCTTTTTGTACCTCTTCATTAACTCTGCATAGGCCTGCTGATCTTCGCTAACGGTCGCTTCATCTATAAGACGAAAATCTTCTAAAGCTTTTTTAGAAAATTGCTTTTTTAATTCCATTCAGTATTATTTGAAGAGAGTGCACGTATTCCTAAAATTACATAGTAAATAACGTACAAAAAGTCTAATATTGGCAGTAGCGCCAAATTTATTGGATCTTTCAGTTTGTCAACTGTTATTCTAAGAAATAAAAATTGTGAAAACCATTTTGTCATCAAACCTGAAATGATAAAGATAGGTTCATGTCCTACTAAAATCAAACTGAATAATCCCATCCAGAAAATAAAATGTCTGGCTGAAAAGAAACCTACCCATCGCTGATCCTTTTTCTTGTAATACCTACCTACACTTAGATGTCGTAACTTCTGCCGATAATATTGCTGCCAACTGGTTTTGGGTTTTGAATATACCTGGCATGATTTGGCAGTGACAGTAGTGGTGTTTTCAGCGGTAGCATGGCGGTTAACAAATAAATCATCATCTCCCCCCGTAATGTGCAAATGCGGGTAAAAACCTTTGTGCTGCATGAAGAGTGACTTGCGGTAGGCGAGATTGCGTCCAACGCCCATGTAGGGATAACCATCCAAGGCCGCCGTAAGGTACATTCCTCCAGTCAGCAGGGTTTCATAGCGTATGTAAGCGTTCAATAGACCACTTTGTCTTAGGTAGGGTGAGTAGCCCAATACAATCTGATGTGGTTCTTGGAGTTGAGAGGCCATGCCAGCCACCCATGTATCGCTAAGCGGTCGACAGTCGGCATCAGTCAGTAACAGCCGATCGTGACGTGCAGCCCGTATCCCCAGGCTCAGGGCATACTTTTTTCCACGGATATGGCGGGGGCGGTGTCGGAGCCATACAATTTTTAGCTTTGGGTTTTTTGATTTTTCGGCCAGCAGGAAGTCCAGCGAGCCGTCAGTAGAACAGTCTTCAACTACTATGATTTCATAGTTGTCATAGTCTTGTTGGTACAGCAGCGGCAAAAGTGCCTGGAGATTGGCAAGCTCATTGCGAGCACAAATAATAACAGAAACACCCTCGGACGGTGCTGATTGTGGAAGTGTGGAGGTTGTTTCATCATGTTCTTTATGGGCTAATGCACAACGTGCTTTCACAAAGAATACCAGTAAGTAGAAGATGGCCAGCACCCAAAAGCCCCATATGATCCACAACCCCATAAAAGATGTATCTGTAAAGTAAGAAGGTGCGAAAATACAAATTTAGGGATAGCGAACGCCCCTGCCTTCCAACTAATGGTGTAAAGTATGAGCTTTACTTATTCCAGCTATGACTATCAGGCCATAATCCCTGCGAGTGGAGACTATTTTTTAGTTTTTTGTGTTAACATTATGTTACCCTATAATAATTATCAGCCGTGGCAGATTTAGATTTCTTTATCATCGCGATTATCGTTCTCTTTTTTCAATATTTGGCAGTTTACCTGTTTATCAGGCTAGGAGGGCACTGGCAGCCCCGTAATCCGTTTAGCTTTTACGCCACTGCCGCCCTGGTGGGCACCATCGGATTCAGCCTTATTTTTGGCCTCTTCAAATGGTACTTTGGCTACACCTTTGTAAGTTTGGACTTTGAATTTGCCCGCAACTGTATAGGATTAGTGATGTTCATGATGATCGGAAAGATATACGGGCTGATGCCTATGGAATTCATGGTGCGTCATCTGCAAAGGTAGTACGCACTTCCTATCCGTTTTTTATCAATATTTTTAGAGAATTTCGTAGGCTTATTCATTAATAAACTATTTGGCGCTCAAGCCTATTATTAGGCTAGGTTAAGCTTCTATTTTTCAGTTTAGCTATTTTTTAATTCAGTTTGCATGAATCAAGTTAAGGAGGGTCGTCCTGAAGAGAAACGATCTACGCTTTCCGTGGATAAATTCCCCCAAGGCATAAGAAGTCTTTTAGAAAATATAGGTGGTCTTGCCCAGTTCACCATTTCTTTTTTTAAAGAGCTTTTTAAAAGGCCCTATGAAATAGAAGAGATATTGCGACAGGCATATCGCCTGGGTTATGGTTCCTTTTTACTGGTTGGTATTTCTAGTTTTATCATGGGCGTTGTATTTACTCTACAAACGCGTCCTACCTTGGTGGAATTTGGAGCAGAGTCTTATATCCCCTCAATGGTGACCATTGCCATTGTGCGGGAGATTGGCCCGGTTATCACCGGGATGATATGCGCTGGAAAGGTAGGGTCAGGGATAGGAGCCGAACTGGGTTCTATGAAAGTAACTGAGCAAATAGATGCAATGGAAGTGTCTGGCACCAACCCTTTCAAATACCTGGTAGTGACGCGTGTTCTGGCCATGAGCATCATGCTACCTATTTTGGTATTCTACGCTGATCTCATCGGAATGTTGGGTTCTTTTTTCGCGGTCAATGTCGCTGGTAACATATCTTACACGCTTTTCTTCCAGGAAGGCATCGCTATCATAGATTATGCAGATATTATACCAGCCACTATTAAGTCTGTATTCTTCGGATTTAGTATCGCGTTAGTAGGGTGTTACAAAGGTTACACCACTAGTAAGGGAACCGTGGGCGTAGGTATGTCGGCTAATTCTGCCGTGGTAGTCGCTTCACTGATGGTGTTTTTCATTGACCTGATTACAGTACAACTGACCCAAATTTTTAACTAGTCGTGTTCATGCAGGAAGCTATACATGAAAAGGAAACGCCGAAGCAGTCAGCCAGTGAGGATGTATTGGTAAAAGCTCGGAATTTTCAAAAACAGTTTGATGGAACTGCAGTGCTTAAAGACATCAGTTTCGACCTGCATCACAAAGAAAACCTGGTATTTCTTGGAAAATCAGGGTCGGGTAAGTCGGTGCTTATCAAATCGATCGTGGGTTTACATCGTCCTACCGAAGGAAAACTGAATGTCTTAGGGTATGATATGATGACCATTTCTGACCAGGAACTGGTAGCCTTACGCCAAAAGGTGGGTTATCTTTTTCAGGGAGGTGCATTATACGACTCTATGACGGTAGGAGAGAATATGCGCTTTCCGCTGGAGCGACAGACTAATCCTCCTTCAGAAAAAGAAATTCAACAACTGGTAGAAGAAGGGTTGGACAGTGTAGGTCTTAAAGATACGATAGACAAGATGCCCGCTGAACTTTCGGGAGGAATGCAGAAGAGGATTGCCCTGGCCAGAACACTGGTGCTCCGGCCAAAAATTATGCTCTATGATGAACCTACGACAGGCTTAGACCCGGTGACTTCTAAAGAAATCAGTAAGCTGATGCTGGAAATGCGCGAGCGCTATGACATCACTTCTATCGTGATCACCCACGATATGAGTAACGCAAAAATTGTGTCTGATCACTTATTCATCCTTAAAGATGGAACGTTTGCCGCTGAAGGAACTTACGATGAACTGGTACAGGCTGACGAAGACTGGATACGATCATTTTTTGAATAACATTTTTTAGACGCTAAATATCATGAATAAGCTAAAGCTAGGGGTTTTCGTATTGTTAGGACTATTGATTTTTGTGGCGGGAATTTTCTTTATCGGGGCCCGACAGAACCTCTTTGGAGATAATATCACGGTGCAAGCCGTGTTTCAAAGTGTAGAAGGGCTGCAGGTTGGTAGTCAGGTACGCTTTTCCGGAATTGATGTTGGTACTGTAGAGAGGATTCAGATTAAAAGCGACTCCGCCGTGACAACCACCATGATGTTAGAAGCAGATGCTAGCGAGTTTATCAAAGAGGATGCGATCGCCACAATCAGTACCGCTGGTTTGATGGGGAATAAAATTGTCAATATCTCTTCAGGTTCTGTAACTGCTGGCAGCATATCGGATGGCGATACGCTACGCACCACAACTCCGGCTAGCCTGGAAGATATCATGGCTGACCTGAAAGCGACCGCTTCCAGCGCCCGTACCATTGCCGATAACATTGCGGTAATCAGCAGCCGAATTCAAGAGGGTCAAGGGCTGATTGGTAACCTGGTGTCCGATACCACCCAGTACCAGGAGATAGAGAATATCATTGGCTCTTTTGAGATGGCAAGTAACAACGTACAGAATATTTCCCGGGACATTGAGGTCATGACTTCCAATACACGACGGGGAGAAGGTGCCCTGGGTAAACTGATGGTAGACGAAAAAGCAGCCGGAAAGGTAGCCGTGCTGATAGACTCACTGGCCAAGACCGGGGAGATCTCTACGGATGTGGCCCAAAACATATTAGAGTTTTCTCGGAAGCTTAACAGTGACCAGGGAACGATAGATAAAATCCTGACAGACTCCGTCTTTGCCAACGAAGTGGATAGTACACTTACTGAGGTAAAACGAGCTTCTGAAGAAGTTGATAAAACTGCTGACAAGATTAACAGTAGCTGGATTCTCAATATCTTTGGCGGTAACCAAAAGAAAAACCAAGACCCATAAAAAAAGCCACTGCCTTTCGTTAAAAGCAGTAGCTTAAAGTGTGTGCAAAAGTCTGTCTAATGCTCTTTTTTTATCTCCCTGATGCAGTCCAATAGTACATCTACCACAGTATTCAATTCGTCCATACTGATCACTAGTGGGGGAACGAGGCGTATTACATTCTCTCCGATGGCATTAGCAATTACACCTTTTTCCATCATCTTCAGTACTACGGGCTTAGATGCAATGTCCAACTCAACACCAATCATCAGTCCGCGACCCCGTACATCGCGGATACTTGTTTCCTGCTCTGCTTCAGCTCTCAGCCTTTTCATGATGTTGGCACCGTTGATATAGGCTTTGTCAAACAGCTTTTCTTCCTCTATGGCTTCTACAGTGGCCAGGGCTGCGGCGCATCCCAGCGGGTTACCGCCAAAAGTGGTACCGTGATCACCAAAATCTAGCGCTTCGGCAGCATGCTGACGTGCCAGCACGGCACCTATCGGGAAGCCACCTCCGAGTGCTTTAGCCAGCGATATGATATCAGGTATAACACCGTAACCCTGGAAGGCAAAGAAGTTACCTGTGCGTCCCATACCGGTCTGTATCTCGTCAAAAACCAGGGCGATCTTATGCTCATCACAAAGCTTTCTCAGCGCGCGCAGGAAATGCAGATCAGCCGGGTGGATACCTCCCTCGCCCTGTATAGGTTCTACCATGATAGCACCCGTCTGGCCGGTCATTGCTTCTTTTACAGCCTTGATGTCGTTAAACTTGATCAGCTTGAAGCCCTGAGGAATAGGCTCAAATCCTTTCTGGTACTTAGGTCTTCCTGCGGCAATGGTTGCCAGGGTACGTCCGTGAAAGCAGCCATCCATGGTAATAATTTCACCACCCCGGCCGTGTTTGTGTCCAAACTTGCGTGCCATTTTGATGGCTAACTCATTGGCTTCGGCACCTGAGTTAGAGAAAAAGACCCGATCCATTCCGGAGATATTGACCAGCTTCTGGGCCAGCAGTGCCTGGGGCTCAGTAAGAAAAAGGTTGGATACGTGGATAAGCTTTTCAGCCTGGTCCTGAATGGCTTGTACAACCTTAGGATGGCAGTGGCCTACGCTGTTAACTGCAATACCTGCCAGGGCATCAAGGTATTCATTACCGTCCATATCCCAGACCTTGGCACCCTTGCCGTGGGAGAGAATGAGCGGATATCTTTTGAATACCTGAAGATAGTAAGCGTTATCCAGATCTTTGGGTTGACTTTGTGTATGAATAGTTTCCTCAGTGGAATGCATAAATGCGTTGAATTTTTTTAGAAAAGTTACAGTACAAATTTACCAATTATTTCATCAAGGTGCTAACCGTTCGATGCGCCAGCCCTTTGGATCACGGGTATAGCATATGCGGTCGTGAAGGCGGCTGGGCCGTCCCTGCCAGAATTCCAGCTTTTCAGCCTGCATAGCAAAGCCTCCCCAGTGTTGCGGACGAGGTACTTGCTGCCCCTCGAAGCGCGCTTCCAGTTCTTTTTGCCGGTTTTCTAGAAAAGCTCTGTCTGGTATTATCTCACTCTGAGGCGACACCCAGGCCCCGATTTGGCTGTCCCTCGGACGGCTGTGAAAGTAAGCGGTAGACATATCGGGATCTGCCTGTTGCACTTTACCTTCAATGCGTACTTGTCTTTCCAGTTCTACCCAAAAAAACGTAATCGCTGCCCAGGGGGTATGCAAAAGGTCTTGCCCTTTACGGCTGTGATAGTTACTGTAGAATATAAATTGCTCGTTTTCAATACCTTTGAGTAACACTATCCGGCCAGCAGGCTTACCCTCGGGCGTCACCGTAGACAGGTGCATCGCGTTGGGCTCGGGAAGCTGGGATTGCCGTGCCTCTTCAAACCACTTTTGAAATTGGTTAATCGGATCCCGTAGTACATCATCTACTTCCAGCGTTTGCTGGGAGTATTCTTTTCGCATATCTGCGATAGTATTATCCATGATCAATCATCAGGTTAAGTATTGGTTACTTAGAGCGTCATTGTTCCATCAATACCACAGCATAAGTATGCTTATGCTATAGGAGGAACTATTACTGATAAAATAAGCAGCAACTAGGACAAAAAGTTATTAAAAGGGGGCATTCTCGTCAGAGAAAGGACTGTCATCATCATCTTCATCGGCCTCATCCTTCTTAAAACGATTGTTAGCCTTACTGGCAAAGGTGATGATGTTAGAGTCATCAAATTCCTCAGAGCTTTCAGCGCTCATCAGTTGATTGCCGTAACCTGATCCTTCAAAGGAAGTGTCTTCTAGGTCAGTAAACTTGGTGAATTTACCGATAAACTTAAGGCGAACGGAATCCAGGGCACCATTACGATGCTTGGCAATGATGACTTCTCCCGTACCCTGAACGGGCAGATTATCTTCGTCCTCGGTGATATTGTAATACTCGGGGCGGTAAAGGAACATCACCATATCAGCATCCTGCTCAATAGACCCTGATTCTCTCAGGTCAGACAGCTGAGGGCGCTTGTCGCCGCCGCGGGTTTCTACCGCCCGGCTGAGCTGCGAGAGTGCCAGCACCGGCACATCCAGTTCTTTGGCGATGTTTTTCATCGCTCGCGAGATAGAGGCGATTTCCTGTTCGCGGTTACCCTGATTATTTTTAGAGCTGTCCCCTGACATAAGCTGAAGGTAGTCTACGATGATAAGTTCAATGTTGTGCTGGGCTTTGAGCCTTCGGCACTTAGAGCGTAGCTCGCGGATAGAGAGGGCAGGTGTATCGTCTATGAAAATAGGAGCTTCGGTGAGGTCTGCGGTCTTGTGGTACAATTGCTCCCACTCAAAATCCTGCAGACTGCCTTTCTTGATTTTTTCACTTTCCAGTTGTGCTTCCGCTGAAATCAGTCGGTTGACCAGCTGTACTGCCGACATCTCTAGTGAGAAGATGGCTACGGCATGCCCAAACTCAACCGCGGCGTTCCGCATAGCAGAGAGCACGAAGGCGGTTTTTCCCATTCCGGGCCTGGCTGCGATAATAACCATATCCGATTTTTGCCAACCGGAGGTGACCCTGTCCAGGGCGGTAAAGCCGGAAGGAACTCCGGTGAGCCCGTCTTTTTTGTGTTTTTTAGATTCGAGCTCATTGATAGCATCCCGCATGATAGAGCGCATATCGGCATAATTCTTCCGAATATTTGATTCGGATACGCCAAAGATCTTCTGCTCTACCTTATCCAGCAGGTTAAAGGTATCGGTCGTGTCCTCGTAAGCTTCCTGCTCAATTTCTGAGGCAATCGTGATCAGTTCGCGCTTGATGGCCATCTCTGATACAATACGGGCGTGAAATTCTACGTTGGCCGCAGAATTAACTTTCTGGGTCAGGCCACTGATATAAAAGGCACCTCCGGTAAACTCTAGCGTAGCATTTTTACGCAGTTGGTTGGTAACGGTAAGAATGTCAATAGGCTCAGAATTATCAAAAAGCTGCAGGATGGCGGTAAAGATTTCTTTATGACTATCCTTGTAAAAGCTCTCTGGTTGCAGGATTTCAATGACGGTGGTGAGGGCTTCCTTCTCCAGCATAAGGGCTCCCAGTACGGCTTCTTCCAGGTCAGTAGCCTGAGGGGGAAGCTTACCCATGTTATTGACACTAGATTTATTCAACAGGCCACTAATTCTGTTCCTTCTGTTGGCCTTTGTATTGCTTAATTTACTGCCGCTGGAGTTATCACTGTCCATAGAATGATTAGGTTGGGGTTTGCTGGAATCTTTTAATAGCCTATTCTGAATTTACGAAATAATGCATGACCACGGCAAAGTTTTTTTCTGACGCATCCCGAAAAAATTGCTAAGTCACTGAAGATCACGGAGAAATTTTTTTATCCCATCATCATGTCCTTTCCTCAAAAAAGGGAGGCAAACATACTGAAATTAAGTGGTATCTTTCAAAGATATTCATAGGCTTTTTAACCTTAGTAGAAGCGGTTAAAACAGAAATTAGTCCTGTAAAATCAGTGCTCTTTTTTCTTGCGGGGATTATGGGGTGCTTCGTCGGCATCCAGGTACTCGCCCACGTCGGTTTTTCCCCAGAAGGGCACATGGATTTTTTTGGCAGCCTTGGCAATGATATAAGCAGATACCGGAGAGGTGATGAAGATAAAAGAAACAATAGCTGCAGCTTTCAGGATGATCTCCAGGCTGTTAAGGTGGATCGTGGCTCCCAGCAGGATAAATCCAATGCCTAAGCTGGTAGCTTTGGTAATGGTCGACATCCGGATATAAAAGTCAGGCATGCGAATAATACCAATAGCAGCAATCAGCATAAAGCCGGTGCCGATGATCATGCTCACTGAGCTGGCGATGTCTGCGATGGTTGAGGTCATTTGATTAGATTTTGTTAATCAGGTAATAGGCAAAAGACATGGTACCCAGGAAGCCAATCAGTGAAAGTATGATGGCCACGTCTATCAGGACAGTATTATCATTGAGTGTCGCAAAAGTAATGATAATGCCGATCAAGTTGGCCGACATTAGGTCCAGGGCCATGATGCGGTCGGGTAGGGTAGGGCCTTTGATAAAACGGTAAACAATGAGCACTGAGGCAAGCATCAGGCCCCAGATGGCAATGTACATACTGATGGTAAAAAAACTCATGTCGTAATGGCTAATATTTTCTTTTCAAATCCTTCCTTCAGACTATTTTTAAATTCCTCTTTACTGCCATTTACAAGGTACAGGGTATGGACATATAGCGTTTTACGGTCGTCGGACAAGCGCAGGCTCAGGGTTCCGGGCGTGAGCGAGATAATATTGGCCATAAGCATGATGCTTACTTCTGAATGCACTTCCAATGGTAGCGCGACAATAGCTGGTTCCATAAAGGTATTTATGCTTAACACATCATGGGCTATCTTAAGATTGGCCAGGATCAACTCCTTCACAAAAAAGGCCAGCAGTAACATTGTGTACCACACTTTAAAAAAATAGGTGCGGTGAAAGACTGCCATGAGCATCCAGAGAGCAAAAAAAACAGCAAAGTAAACCCCTACGCTTATAAACCCCCCTTCGTTAAGATACTCAAGATCCATAATCCAGGTTGAAACGACCACCGGGATCAAAAAATGAAAGAAACTAATCCATCTCATCATAAGTATTCTTATTAAGGACTGCATTAATGTAAACCTCGCGGGTATACAACTGTTTGGCCGCTCGCTGACTTAGTTCAATGACGGTATTGGGAAACAGACTTAGCCATAAAATCACCAGGCATAAGGCGACCATGGAGAAATACATACCATAGGGACTTCTTTTATCTTTAGTTAATTGCTCCCTTACTTCATCTGTTTCTTCATCAGGTATTTTTCTGAGAAAAACGAAGCGCCAGATCTTGCTCATTGAGAATAGCGTCAGCAGGCCAGTAAGCAGGGAAACGCCTGCCACCACAAAAAATGAAGCCTCTAAACCTGACAAAACAAGGTAGTATTTGCCCCAGAAGCCAGAGAGGGGCGGGATACCCGCCAGTGAAAATGCTGTGATGAAGAAGATAATCGCCAGTAACGGATAAGTGTGGTAATAACTTCCCAGTTTTTTGAGCCGGGTGGTGCTCTCTTGTCGATAGATCAGTCCGCTGATGAAGAAAAGGTTGCTTTTGACGATGATGTTATGGATGATAAAAAAAATCGCCCCACCCAGTGCCAGCGGCGTATTGATCGCTAGCCCCATGACCATGTACCCGATCTGACTGACGATGTGAAATGACAGAAGCTTTCTTAACTCATATTGTGCGACTGCTCCCAGAACGCCGGTAAGCATGGTAAAGCCCGAGACGACTAAAAGCAGGTTCTGCAAAAAACCATTTTCAAAAGGAATGATCATCGTAAACACCCGAATCAGTGCATAGATACCTACCTTGGTGAGCAGACCGGCAATGATAGAAGTGACCGATATGGAGGGAGTATGGTAGGAAGCAGGTAACCAGAAAAAC
This sequence comes from uncultured Porifericola sp., assembly GCA_964653665.1. Lineage (GTDB taxonomy): Bacteria > Bacteroidota > Bacteroidia > Cytophagales > Cyclobacteriaceae > Catalinimonas. The sequence continues at coordinate 32,257 of CAZZGE010000004.1, forward strand.
AAAGGAAAGATGGCTGACTTGATACCCAGGCTTACCAGAAAAAACATGCCACCAATCTCTACCAGTGCAGAACTTTCCTGGTTCTTCAGCATCACGGACAGCTCTGCCATATTGGTGCTTCCTGTAAATCCGTAGATCACACCGATGCCGGCCAGCAGCATGGCTGAGGCGGTAAAATTGAGCGTTACATATTTGATGGCCCCTTCCAGTTGCGCTCGTTTCCCACCCAGTGTGATCAGTGCAAAGGAGGACACCAGCATGACCTCAAACCAGACATAGAGGTTAAAAATATCGCCACTCAGCAAACTGCCGTTGATACCGAACATCAGGAAGAGCAAAAAAATCAATAAGCCGTACTTCATGTGCCCTTGGGTCACGCTTCGGTCGTGGGGTAGGTAAAAAGCCAGTAGTACGGACAGAACATTCGTAACTACCAGCATCAGGGCACTGAAAAGATCACATACCAGCGTAATGGCAAAGGGCGCATCAAAGGCACCCACCCGCATCGTGACGATTTCCTGCTGCTCTACTGTCCATAGTAGCCATACGTTAGCGACCAGCGTAAGGGTAGTGCCCACCAGATAAACGTACCACTGTGCACCCGTACGCTTCCACAAGAGTAAGGCAAGCATGGCAGCGAATAACGGCAGCAGCAGGGGTAAAGTGATCACAGCGTCAAGCATGGGCAGGCTTGTCAGTTTCATTTAGCTTATCCAGGTCGCTGGTTTCCACTACGTAATACACACGTTTGAGCAGTACGATGGCAAACGCCTGTATGCCCAGTCCTATTACTATGGCCGTAAGTATCATTGCCTGAGGTAAGGGGTCGGCAGTTTGTGATAAGGAAACTCCTGTACCCTCCCGCACGAAAGGGCTGCCACCACGTACTATGCTGCCTGCCACAAAAATGAACAGGTTGCTGGCATGGGCAAATATGATGATACCGATGATCAGCTGTATAAAGCTGCGCCGTAACATGAGATATAAACCGACTGCATAAAGAAAGCCGGTAACGATGGGTAAAATTATTTCCATGGTTGGTCTTCAAAAAGTGCAAAAGCAATAGTCATTGATACACCCAGTACGACCAGATATACGCCTGCATCAAAGAGAATGGGCGTACCGAGCTTTCCAATAAGGGGGATTTTTGTTTCAATCCAGTAAGCTCCCAAGAGATTATCGCCTTTCACAATTCCCAGGACAGCCGCCAGGATCATGGCCCCCAGGCCTAAGGCCATCAAGCGGTAAGTACTGAAACGATACAGCTGCATGGTTTGCTTTTTGCCCAGGGCCAGCAGGTGAAAGAGAAATCCAATTGCTAAAACCAAAGCAGCAATAAAACCTCCCCCCGGCTGATTGTGTCCCCGGAAGAACATGTAGATGGAGAAAAGCAGAAATACCGGCTGTAGTAGCCGGATGGCAGTAGCCAGGAGTAATGTCCTCATTTTTCTTCACTTTTAAGGTTAAGCTGGTTGAGTGCTACGATGCCCAGGGCCGTGATGCAGATGACCGTAACCTCTCCCAGGGTATCTAATGCCCGGAAGTCTACCAGGATTACATTCACTACATTCTGACCTTTGCCGACAGCAATACTATTGTTCAGGTAGAATTCTTTGAATCCTGCAGCGACCTGGGTACTTTCTACACTGAGCAGGATGAGGGTCATCAGGCCGCCAAAGGCCAGGGAAACTCCTACATGAAAAAAATGTCGCTTGGAACTTTGCAGTATCCTGTGCCGCGGCAGGCGGTGGATAATTAGCATAAAAAAGAGCAGCGTTGTCGTTTCAACAAGAAACTGCGTGATGGACACATCAGGCGCACTAAAAAAGATGAAAACGGACGCAACGCCAAACCCCAGCAACCCCATGGATACCAGCATGGTAAGCCGGGAGCGCGTATTGAATATTTTATAAAAACCTACACCGATCAGAAGCAGGGGGGCGAATTCGTACACATTGCGGGTGTTGACCGGCGCCAGTTCCGGTATCCGTTCCGGTAGCAGTTCACGGCTCACGTAGAGATAAGCAGTAAATACAGTAAAGAAGCCAATGATCGTGATCAGGTAATTGCGCAAATAGCCGCTTTGAAAAAAGCGCGTTGATCCCAGTGCCAGTCGGTCTAAGCCATCCAGAACTTTAAAGTAAAGTTGCTCCGGAGTCCAGGAGCGTTCTTGCTGTACAAACGATAGCAGCTTCTCGTATCTGTTTCGTACCAGGTAGAGGCTCAGTCCGCTGGCGAGTGTCACGGCACTTAGCAGGAGTACCCAACTGAAGCCATGCCAGAGCTTCAGGTCTATGGATAGCGTATTACCGGCAATACTACTGACTGCCGGACCCAGTATATCTTTATCCAGGGGGTAGTTGACAATTCCAAAAAGTAAGCCTGCCGAACCTAATAGTAGTGGCCCAAACCACATGCTAAACGGTGCCTCGTGCGTGTTTTCGTACACTTGAGCATTGGGTCTCCCAAAGAAAACGCCATAAGCCAGGATGACCGCGATACTCACGTAGAGCACACTGCTGATAAAAAAGGCGCTGGTCAGCAGTATTTCAAATGACGGGGCGTGCAAGCCGGCTTCATAAAGTTTTTCTTTACCAATAAAGCCCAGCAGAGGGGGGAAGCCTGCCATGGATAAGCCGGAAAGAACTGCGGCAGCCGCCGTGAAGGGCATCTTTTTGGCCAGTCCTCCCAGTTGTCGGATGTCTTTAGTGCCCGCTTCATGGTCTGCGTTGCCGGCAATCATAAACATGCTACCTTTGTACAGGGCATGAACCAGTAAATATACCAGACCTGCTTTGAGTGCAGCATCAGTGCCTATGCCGATAGCTGCGACCATCAGGCCAAGCGTACTGATAGTGACGTAGGCGAGTATTTTCTTTAAGTCTTTTTGTAACATGGCCAGCACTGCACCCATCAGCATAGTAGCACTTCCTACGATCATTAGCGTATATTGCCATGTCGCTACCCCTTCAAAAACGGGGTTGAAACGAAATAGCAGAAAGATGCCTGCCTTAACCATAGTAGCTGAATGTAAATAGGCACTGACCGGAGTAGGCGCCTCCATTGCATTGGGCAGCCAGAAGTGAAATGGAAACTGGGCAGACTTAGTAAATGCACCCAGTAACAGTAAGACCAGGATAGCAGGTAAATAGGTAGATTGGCTCAGGTCGTGTTTCAGGATATCCGGCAAATACATGCTGCCACTTTCAAGTCCTATGAGGATAAGGCCGGCCAGCAGGGCCAGACCACCTCCAGCGGTCACCAGTAGTGCCTGCAAGGCTGATCTACGGGCATCGGCACTTTGACTATTATACGCGATCAGCAAGAAAGAGCTGATACTGGTGAGCTCCCAGAATATATACATCTGAATAATGTTACCGGAAAGTACCAACCCGATCATGGAGGCCATAAAGATCAGCATGTAGGCAAAAAAACGGTTCGCATAAGCTTCCCCCCGCATGTAGCCTGAGCTATAGAATAGGATAACTGCACCAAAGGTGGTGATGAGCAGCACGAAGAACAAGCTGAGCCCATCCAGGTAAAAATGAAGATTAACATCTAGCGTATTTACCCAGCTATAGCTAAATACCAAAGCATTACCGGCACTCACTTCGCCCCAGAAGCTGAAGAAGTATGCAGCTAATCCTGCTACCAACAGGGAAATCAAGTAAGATGTAAACTGAGGTGCTCGTTGGTAAAAAAATAGGCTGACAAGAGCCAATAGATACCCGCTGAGTATGGCTGCTAGCATATCAAATAAAAAATTAGGTAGTATTCAAATGAAAAATCAACTACAGCCACTGGCAGATGTTTATCAACCTATATTTTCAGAAGCGCCTGCAGGAGTCCCATGTTGTCATTTTTCTTTTTCACGATGAATACCGGAATGTAATTGTCATAGTCGAGCAGGTGCTCGGCCACGCTACCCAGCAAAAAGGCGGCGGCGGCGGTACGACCCTGCGAACCGATCAGGATCATATCCACATCCTTATCTTTGGCAAAGTCATTAAGTTCATCGTGTACCTTATCGTCGTCGCTGAGGGTATAATGTACCTCGCAGAGCTCTTTATTAATTTTATGTTTCTTGAAAAACTTTTCGGCATCACGGGTAGCATGTCCCCGCATAATATCGGCAAACTCCTGGTAGCTTTTACCAGTTTTATGGTAGCCTTGCGGTACCGTATAAACATGGTGTGCATATACATTGACTTCATCATCTTTTTCTTTGATGTGCAGCGCCTGCTCCAGGGCCATTTTAGCGAACTCAGAAAAGTCAGTGGCTACCATAGCGCTGTCTATTTTGATGTTTGCTCCTTTGGGTACAAACAGGATAGAACAGTGGCTAAGCTCGGCAATTTTTCCCTGTTTCACTTTAGGCTTACCCTTGCTGGTGTGTTTGCCCATCACGATCAGATCTACGTCTTTTCGCTTGGCGTATTTGAGTAACTGGTCAGTAGGTTTACCTTCTAATATATCAATGTGCGTTTCTGTTTTATCATTCTCTTGGTAGTATTTGTCTACCGTCACTTTCACCTGGTGTTTGATCGTTTCGT
>CAZZGE010000004.1:36909-65883 GCA_964653665.1 uncultured Porifericola sp.
TTCTCTTGGTAGTATTTGTCTACCGTCACTTTCACCTGGTGTTTGATCGTTTCGTCCAGGGGAGCAAGTACTTCCTGGTATTTTTCGGCTACTTCCTGGGGTAGGTTAAGGTCTTTGGCTACGTGCAAAAAATAGACGGTATCTGCTTCCACCAGTTCGGCAATTTTAGAAGAATACCGAATAACATCTTCATCCATGTGGGTAAGATCCACACATACTAAAATTCTTTTGAGCTGGTACATAGGTTATGGTTTACAAAATATATACGGTAAACAAGCTTCTGATTTACTGCCGACAAAGTAAAGTAACTTCTCACATAGGCCGGAAGAATTTTTCTAATTTTAATAAAAAAATACCAGACATGGCATATGTCTGTTCATTTCTGTAAGGGGCCATTCTTCTTTCTTTGCCATATGCTTATGAATTCTGGTTTAGATTTGTCTCTAAGGTTTTTTTCTTAATTTTGAAAACTAGTTAAGATAAACTGAAAACAGTCATCAACTGTACTTTTTATGCAAGACAACATTTCCCGGGTACATTTCATCGCCATGGGTGGCAGTGTAATGCACGACCTTGCCCTGCACCTGCACGCTAAGGGGTTCGCTGTCAGTGGATCAGATGATGAAATCTACGACCCGGCCAGGTCGTCGCTGGCGGCCAAAGGATTACTGCCGGAAGCCTTCGGCTGGTACCCGGAAAAGATCACCGAAGATATAGATGCTGTTATCCTGGGAATGCACGCCCGCCCCGATAATCCGGAACTCGAGAAAGCCCAGGAGCAGGGACTCAAAATTTATTCTTATCCCGATTATATCTACGAGCAAAGCAGGGACAAGCAACGAATCGTCATTGCCGGTAGCCATGGCAAGACCACCATTACTTCCATGATCCTGCACGTGCTGCAGCATCTGGATCGGGAATTTGACTATGTCATCGGTGCACGTACTACTACCGTGAAGGGATTGGTCAAGCTCTCGGATGCCCCTATTATCGTCATGGAAGGGGATGAGTACCTTACTTCGCCGGTAGACCGCAGCCCCAAGTTTCTCAAATACCATCATCATATCGGCCTGATCAGTGGTATCGCCTGGGACCATTACAATGTTTTCCCGACCTTGGATGATTACGTCAAGCAGTTTGAGCTTTTTGCCGATGCCTCACCCAAAGGTGCCAACCTGATCTACTGCGAAGAAGATGATTTGGCTACGATGATCGGCAGAAAAGAGCGACCTGATGTCAACCGCATTGAATATCGGGCACATCCTCATACTGTGAAAAATGGTCAGACTTACCTGGAGACCGAATACGGTGAAATACCCATTCTGCTCTTTGGTTTTCATAACATGCAAAACCTCAGCGGTGCTATGGAAGTGTGTAAGAGGATCGGAGTACTTAAAAAAGATTTTTATGAGGCAGTTGCCTCTTTTGGCGGCGCCAGCAAGCGCCTGGAACTTATTGCCAAAAACGATTTTACGTCAGTGTTCAAAGACTTTGCCCATGCGCCTTCCAAGCTGTTAGCCACGACCCGGGCAGTCAAGCAACAATACCCTGGCCGTCAACTGATCGCTTGTATGGAACTGCATACTTTTAGTAGCCTCAACCAGGAATTTATTGATCAGTACCAGGATACGCTACAAGATGCTGATGTCGGTGTGGTGTATCATAACCCGGAAGTATCCCGCCATAAAAAACTGGAACCCCTCAATGATCAGATCATCTACCGGGCCTTTAACCGTGACGATCTCATAGTATTTACCGATACTGAAAGCCTTCAGCATTTTTTAACGTCTCAATCCTGGAAAGAAAAAAACCTACTGCTGATGAGCTCCGGAAACTATGGGGGTATGGATCTGGATGCCTTTGGTAAGTCGCTGATCAATAATCATTCATAGAAACTGGAAGACATAACATGAACCTTAAGCTTAAAAACCCGCTCGCCTTTTTTGACCTAGAAACTACGGGTACCAATGTATCCAAAGACCGCATCATTGAAATCCATATTATCAAGGTCAAACCGTCAGGAGAGTCTGAGCAGAAAAATCTGCGGCTGAATCCTCAGATGCCCATACCGGTTGAGTCCAGTATGATCCACGGTATTTATGACGACGATGTGAAAGATGAACCTACCTTTAAAGAGGTTGCCAAGAACCTTCATAAATTCCTGGAAGGATGTGACTTATCCGGTTTCAATATTATTCGTTTTGACGTTCCCGTACTGGTTGAGGAGTTTTTACGGGAAAATATAGACTTTGAAGTTTCTAATCGTAAGCTGGTAGACTCCCAGAAGATTTTCCACATGATGGAAAAACGCAATCTAGCGGCGGCTTACCAGTTTTATTGCGATAAGTCTCTCGAGGATGCCCATACCGCTGAGGCGGACACCCGTGCTTCTATGGAGGTACTATTTGCCCAGGTTGACAGATACAACAACCAGCCAGTTAAAGACCTGCAAGGTAACCAGGTGGGTACCATTACCAATGATGTAGACTCACTGCATAAGATCTCCGGTACCAGGATGGTGGACCTGGCCGGACGCTTTATCTTTAATGATCAAGGGGTAGAGGTGTTTAATTTTGGTAAATTCAAGAATCGCCCTATTTTGGACGTATTGCAGTCAGAACCGGCTTATTATGACTGGATGATGAAAGGAGACTTTCCGCTGGATACCAAAAGAAAGCTCACCGAGATACGGCTGAGAAACTTTAGATTTAAGCGATAGTCTTTTTTTTGGAATGTATTTTTCGTTCAGTTCAGCTTAAGTCCTTGGTGTTAGGGAACATTAGAAAATTACGTTCAAAATCATCACAACACCATATTCCTGACTGAACCATAAGACTCGAGCACTTTGAACTCTGACATTTTTTACAAGCTATACAAAATAACTAACTGAACATGGGCAAAACCATTATTGTCTCTAACCGCCTACCTGTTAAGATTCAGCGCAACGAAAAAAAACAGTTGGAATACCAAACCAGTGCCGGGGGTTTAGCCACCGGACTGGGCTCTATCTACAAGGAAGGTAATAATCTGTGGATTGGATGGCCGGGCCTTGTCTCTAACCGCAAGGACGAGAAAGTGGAAATTACCGAAGCTATTGCCAAAGAAAGTATGGTTCCGGTTTTTCTAACTGAAGATGATATCAAAGACTTTTATGAGGGCTTCTGTAATGAGACGCTTTGGCCCAACTTTCACTATTTTATTCAGTATGCTATTTACGACCCAAAGTTATGGGAGGCATACAAAAGAGTGAACCGTAAATTTGTGGATGAAATAGCCCAAAGGTGTGATCCTGATGATACCCTCTGGATTCATGATTATCAGCTGATGCTGGTACCGGACATGCTACGCGAACGCTTTCCAAATGCCAGTATTGGGTTTTTCTTGCATATTCCTTTCCCATCTTACGAGATTTTTCGCCTCATACCCTGGCGTCGCGAGCTACTCAAAGGTGTACTGGGTTCCGACCTGATTGGCTTTCATACCTACGATGATATGCGTCACTTCCTGAGCTCCGTGAGCCGACTCGCCGGGTTGAGTAACAATCAGGGGCAGGTGACGGTTGGAAACCGTTCGGTTATGGTGGACTCTTTTCCGATGGGTATTGATTACGACAAGTATGCGCAAAACGCGGCTTCGCCCGAAGCACTGGAAAGGGAAGTGCACTACCGTATCTCACTAGGAGATCAAAAGCTTATTTTGTCCATTGACCGGCTGGATTATTCAAAAGGTATTCCGCAGCGACTGAAAGCTTTCGAGCTGTTTTTTGAGCGCTATCCTCAGTACAAAGACAAAATCTCTCTTATCATGGTAGTAGTACCCTCTCGCGACCAGGTAGGAAAGTACAAAGAATTGAAAGAAGATGTGGATCGCCTGGTTGGCCGTATCAACGGGCGATTTGGTAAAATCAACTGGACCCCTATTCACTTTTTCTACCGTTCGTTTCCTTTGGAAGAGCTTTCTGCCTTCTATCGTATGGCCGACGTAGCCTTGGTTACACCTATGCGCGACGGTATGAACCTGGTCTGTAAAGAATTTATCGCCAGTAAGATCAACAAGAAAGGTGTGCTCATTTTGAGTGAGATGTGTGGTGCTTCTAAAGAGCTCTCCGATGCTATCCTGATCAACCCCAATGACATAGATCAGATGGTGGATGCGATTCACCGTGCGTTAACAATGCCAGAGAAAGAGCAAATTATGCACATTTCAAATATGCAGAACTCGCTCAAACGCTACAATATTACGCACTGGGTAGACCTATTTATAACCGGTCTCAAGAATGTAAAAGAAGCCCAGGGAGGTATGCAGACCCGTAAAATGGATGAGCTCTCGCTGCAGAAGATGCTCAAGAAATTCTCTGATGCCAACCAACGCCTGCTTTTTCTGGACTACGACGGTACCCTCACTGGCTTTAACCCCGACCCGAGAGATGCCAAACCGGATAAAGAACTGCGTGACATTCTAACCAGGCTTTCCAAGGAAGAAAAGAATAAGGTCGTGGTAATCAGCGGTCGTGATAAAGGAACGCTGGAAGAGTGGATAGGTGACCTAAAGGTGGATATTATTGCTGAACACGGAGTATGGATGCGGGAACATGGCAAAGAATGGCAGACACTGGTAGCTATGAAAAGCGACTGGAAAAATGAAATTTTGCCGGTCCTGGAACTGTACGTCAACCGTACCCCTGGCTCATTTATTGAAGAAAAAGATTATTCGCTGGTGTGGCACTATCGTAAGGTTGAAACCGGTCTCGGTGAGTTGCGTACCCGTGAACTCACCAGTCACCTGAAGTATCTTTCTTCCAACAGCAACTTGCAGGTACTGGAAGGAGATATGGTGGTGGAGATCAAAGACAGGGAAGTCAATAAGGGCCGCACTGCTGCGCAGTGGCTTCAGAAGTTTGACCAGGATTTTACCTTAGCCGTGGGTGATGACTTTACCGATGAGGACACCTTTAAGGTGATGCCAAAAGAAGCGTATACCATCAAAGTAGGGAGAAAAAATTCAGCTGCTCGCTACAGTGTCAATGACTTCAAAGAGGTTCGCAGCACCCTGAAAGCGATGATTGAATATTGATCATTACACAGTGAACATACGCTGCCAGCGTGAAAATGCTTTGGCAGCGTATGGTTACCAATAATTAAGTACGGGGTCTACGACTTAAATGTATTGCTATCCAGGAAGTTTGGTAAGTTCAGTTTTGCAGCTATGCGGAATGCGGCATTGACCAGTCCCACGTGACTGTAGGCCTGAGGGAAGTTACCCCACTGACTACCACTGGCAGCGTCAACATCTTCGCTTAACAGGCCCAGGTGGTTGCTGTACTTCATCGTATTGTCAAAAACCTTGATCGCCTCACTCGTCCTGCCGACGCACGCCAGGGCTTCTATGTACCAGAAGCCGCAGATCAGAAAGGTTGTTTCCGGCATGCCAAAATCATCCATGTGCATATAACGATAAAACAGACCTTCCTCAGATTTGAGCTCTTTCTCCAGTGCTTTTAGGTGAGATTTTGCCCGGTCGCTGTTTCCGTCCAGGTAGTTCATCATAATGAGCTGGAGTGTGCTGGCATCCAGGTTTTTAGAACCTACCGCCTGCGTGTAAACGCCACGCTCACTGTCATAGCATTCTTCTATTTTGTCAGTGGCTGCCTGCTTCAGCATAGTCGCTTGCTTCTCCAGTTTGGTGTCTTTCAGATGCTGCGCTATTTTGATCGCTGCCGAACTACCAGCCCAGTGGAATAAGTAGGTGTAACAGTGGTACTGGCTTAAATCTCTGAATTCCCAAAGTCCAGCATCAGGCTCGTACATGACTTCTTCAATTTTCTGGAGAACTTCGTATGCCAGGTTTTTTGAGCCCGCCCGCTCGTCGGTGATGAAGCGATGGTCCACGTAAAGTGGAAGCAGCGAAAGCAGTACCTGACCGTACACATCGTTTTGGATATGCTCATACGCTTGGTTTCCAACCCTGACAGGCTGGTTGTTGAGGTAGCCTTTCAGGTCCATAATTTTTTCTACCAGTTGATTACTGCCACTGATTGAGTACAACGGCTGATAACGACCCTTTTGGCTGGCAGAAATATTGGCTATGTAGTAAAAGTACTTCTCCAGTTCTTCAAAGTGACCAATGTAGTTGAATGCAGTAAGCGTATAATACGTATCCCTGAGCCAGCAGTAGCGATAATCCCAGTTACGGCCACTGCCCGGTGCTTCGGGCAGACTGGTGGTAGTAGAAGCGATGATGCCTCCTGTATCTTCAAACTGGTGAATCTTAAGGACCAGGGCGGAGCGGATCACCCGTTGTTGGTAAAAATCACTGATACTCATATTTTTTACCCAGTCCTGCCAGTAGTGTACTGTGTTTTGCAGAAAGGTTTCAGATGTACTGGGAACCGGTGCTTCTAAGGGAGCGCCATAAGTAAGCACCAGATAGCGGGTATCATTGAGCACAAAGTACTGATCCTCCAGCATGTAGGTAAGCGAGACGTTGGTCGTAAGCCTGATTTCACTCTCCAGCCCCAGAAACTTCAGGTGGTTGCTGGCCTTGTTCATGGAGGGCGTAAAATCACCGTACTCACCTACCGGATTACACTTCACCTTGACACGAGGAGTGCCGGAGAGGGGCTCTATTTTTCTGACCAACATAAGTGGCTTGAAGTAACGGTCATACTGTACAAAACGGGGAGCAAAATCAGTAACCCGGTACTTACCTTCGTCATACTCTATCTCAGTACAGAGTACATTCGTATTTTCAATATAATACTGCTGGGAGCGAAATGATTCTGAACACGGCTTGACAGAAAATTCTCCGCCTTTTTCGTTGTCCAGTAGCCCACCAAAAACGAAGGTGCTGTCGAAGTGAGGCCAGCATAGCCAGTTTACATTGGTGTCTTTGTTGACCAAAGCTAGGAAAGCGCAATTACCGATTACGCCAAAGTCATATGTATGTTTGCTCATACCCAGATGTTGATTATTGTCAGATTTGAAAAGATAGAATTATAAAGTAGGCTTATTGTATATTGCTTAAAGACATCATTTAGTTTAAAAATCATTGGGGTAATGAATTTCAGGTAATGTTCCTTTTGGGTTAATAATTGAAATTAAGCCTCTTTGAAGCTTAATTTTAGCAGTGTGAGCTCTTCTTATTACAGTTGGTAGATTGTTATAATAAATTTGAGAAAAAGGCGTGGCATTACTGCCAAAACTAGCGTAGAAAGATCTGATACTTTCCTTTCTTGGACTTTCAAAATCCAGAACCTTATCTGAGTTTTGATACTTTTGAATAAGGTGATCAATTATATAAGTTCTCCCATTTTTATTTCTTGAATTTCGGGTAGAAGCATTACCCAAATAAATAATTTGATTTTTATAAAAAACAAACCAGCAACTTGAGCTGTAAGTATGGTCCTTTTCTCTTACGTAGTATAATTCAAATGATGTATTCTTTTTTACAGCATTAAAAAGATTTCTCAAGAGAGGATAATGACTGTTTGCATTGAAACCAGGCACTTTATGCTCAGTATCGTCTTTGAAAATTTGAATTTGGGGCTCAATATCCTCAGACATAATGATTTCGGGGTTTCTTTTTTGAGCCTGTTTTAATCTATATTTTCTGTCTCTCCTGTAATTTTTATAAATATCAGCATAAGGCCTATCTAGTTTCAACAAATGGGTGTATAATGTTTCTTTTTTCAAATTCTTCTGATTAAATGATAAGAAGTTATTGTTAATATTAAAGGTTATCTTAAGGATGTATTTGTAGAGATCAAATATCTGATCTAGTATTTTTTGAATAGCTTCTTTATCAGCTTCTGAGTGAAAGTAAATCCCAAGTTGCTGACAAAGATATGGTTGTGATACAAACTTGAATGAAAACTTTTGCTTGACTGGAATGGGAAAACAAACTTGATAACTTTTGGCTGTGATCGCCACTATTGCTTCCCACCCTGGTGAAACTATGTCTAAGTACCAAGAAAGACCGTAAATTTGAGGATTTAATGTTGAATTAATGCATTCATCCCAAAGGCTTTTATCAATTTCATTATTTTTTAAATAAGCTATCACCATCCTATTTTGTCACAACATTATAAAATTCTGAATTTTGCTTTTGTAAATTTAAAAACTAATTAAGAAACTTAAGGCCAGGTAAATTATTTAAACATGAAAATACTGGCGATCGGGCGTAATTATGCCGAACATATTGAGGAGTTGAATAACGAAAGGCCAGCTGAGCCGGTAGTTTTTATGAAGCCGGATACGGCTCTGCTTAAAAATAACGAACCCTTTTACCACCCCGACTTCTCAAGTGATATCCACTTTGAAGTGGAAATCCTCCTAAAAATTGCAAAAGAAGGCAAGTACATACAGGAGAAATTTGCAGCCAAGTATTACGACAAAATTGGTATCGGCATTGACTTTACGGCTCGTGATTTGCAAAGTAAAGCCAAAGAAAAGGGGCTTCCCTGGCTACTGGCCAAAGGTTTTAACGGCTCTGCTCCGATTTCGGACTTTCTGCCCAGAGAGCAGTTTGACCTTGAAAATCTAAATTTTGGCCTGGAAGTAGATGGTGAAACAAGGCAGCGAGGAAATACAAAGCTGATGCTGTTCAAATTTGATTATTTGATCAGCTACCTCTCCCGGTATATCACTCTAAAAAAAGGAGATATTATCTTTACCGGAACGCCCAAGGGCGTAGGCCCTGTTCGCCAAGGGAACGTACTGAGTGCATGTATTGAAGATCAAAAACTGCTGGAGTGTGAAATTAAATAGTTCAACATTAGTTCTCGCATCAATCGTTATTATCAGCTTATTTGTATCCTCTAAAGTAGAGGATGACTACTATGTATTTCCGGTCAATCCCGGAAAGCGTAATTATCTCTCCGGTAATTTTTGCGAACTGCGCAGTTCACATATGCATGCAGGTATAGACATCAAAGTAGGAGGGGTTGTAGGGGCACCTGTTTATGCAGCAGCGGATGGTTACGTAAGCCGTATCAAAATTTCTACCGGCGGTTATGGCAATGCTCTCTATCTCCAGCATCCCAACGGGACAACAACCGTGTATGCTCACCTGCATGAGTTTAGTAAAGAGATCACTTCGTATGTCAGGGACGCCCAGTATCGGAATCAATCGTTTGAAGTGGAACTGTTCCCCGGCAAAAATAAGCTCAGCGTTGACCGGGGTGAGGTCATCGGAAAAGCGGGTAACTCAGGGTCATCCGGCGGGCCTCATCTGCACTTTGAAATTCGGGATGCTAGCCAGGTTCCCCTGGATCCCATGAAGTACAATTTTGAAGAAATTGTTGACAAGATACCTCCTTATGTGCGCAAGGTGGCCCTGGTCACCCTGGATAAAGATGCACGCATCAATGGTCAGTTTGGGCGTTTTGAATTTACCGTCAGGCATGGAGCAGACGGCTATGAGGTGAGCGAAACTATTGATGTACAAGGTCAGGTTGGCGTAGAGGTGGCTGCTTTTGACCGCGCCAATGGTGTCAGGAACGTATACGGAGTTACTTCAGCAGAACTGCTGCTGGATGGTGAGTCGCATTTCAGCTACGTGATGGATAAGATGCCCTTTCCGGTGACTAAAAACATCTTTGTGCACGTAAATTACGAAGAACGCTACCGCCAGGACCGGACATTTTTTCGCATGTACCTAGAGGATGGTAACGTTATGCCGATCTATAAAACTGCTCCCAATAAGGGAAAGCTGTTGATACAAGATAATCAGCGGCATACAGTAGACATCCGGCTGAAAGATCATTACGGTAACAAGAGCTCGTTAAGACTGAATTTGCAGGGTAAACTACAGGAGCCTGAAAATGAATTTCAGGTACGCTACTTCAGTAAGCCCTACCGGAATCAAAATTATCATGTGAGAGGTAATGTCCTACAGTTGTACGTGCCAGTTGATAAAAGCCCGGAAGGCGTTTACCAGCGAAAACTCGCCAAGTTTTATGCGGATCGCATGCAGTACGAAGAAGCACCGGCCTATGTGGTCAATGACGTAGCTGTCTATTTGTGGGACCTGCGCCAGGGCAGACCCGATTCGGTGGATGTCTGCGGACAAACCGAGAGATTATCTATTCAGACGAAGGTTCCTTCTGGTAATGCATTTAGCTTTTACCAGCCGGAAATGGACGTATATTTTCCCAAGTATGCGCTTTTTGATACCCTTTACCTGTCTACTGGCTACGACAATTTTGAAGGTCAGGAGGTATTCTCCCTGCACGAAGAACATACTCCTTTAAAAGGTAACGTAGAGGTTAAGTTAAAACCGCGCACCCTCCCTCAGGGACCTAAAAGCAAGATCAGCGTTTACCAAATGTCAGGCTCGGGCGAATTGAGTTACGAAGGCGGGGAGTGGCAAGCAAATGCTATTTCTTTTTACACACGTTCGTTTGGCAATTTCGTGCTGGCGGCTGATAGTGTTGCGCCCGAAATCAGGCCCATCAATGTGAGTAACAGGCAGCTTAAGTTTAAAATTGAAGACGAGATGTCGGGAATCAAAAGCTTTGATGCTTACGTCAACGGTCAGTGGTTACTCATGCACTACGACTATAAGTGGGACGTTATCTGGACCGACCGTGATGACAATCGTGTGCCTCTGGAGGGAGAGCTGAAAATTGTGGTAAAAGACAACGTTGGCAACGAGCAGGAGTACGAAGGCAGGATATAAATTGTTGTGGTGGAATAGTGCTATGGCATCAAAATTCAAACTACAACATTCAGAACCATCATATCCTAAACATATAAAGTCCAGGCCCCACAAAGACTTTATGGCTATTATTGCCTTCATTTTGGTTTTTATCCTATTATTTGTCTTCTTTCGCTGAGACTGATACTCTTTCCTTCATCTATGTTCTTCTACCTATCCAAAACGCTGACCTTTCTGGCCATGCCGGTTACGTTGATCGTACTGGCTTTTCTTTTGAGTTGGTTTCTCAAAAAGAAACGCCAGACCCTATTTTGGGTAGGTATGGGGTTATTGCTTCTTTTTACAAATCTCTTCATGAGTAATGCGCTCCTGCGTTGGTGGGAAGACGAGCCCGTAGCCATTGAATCCTTATCCCACTACGATATTGGCATTGTGCTCGGAGGCATCACTTCTGATAAGGAGCCTCGTGATCGTGTACATACCAGCGGGGCGGCAGACCGGATACTACATGTAGTGCAACTTTATCGCCTGGGAAAAATTGATAAAATACTGGTGAGTGGAGGAACAGGAAAAATTATTGAAGACGAAGTGAAGGAAGCAGTGTTGCTAGAAAGGCTGCTACGCCTTAGTAAAGTGCCAGAAGAAGATATACTGGTGGAGGATGCCTCTCGTAATACCTACGAGAACGCATTGAACAGCAAAGACTTGCTCTCGCAACGAAGCGAGGCAGGACATCAGTATTTGCTCATTACTTCGGCTTTTCACATGCCGAGAGCGAAAGCTTGTTTTGACAAGGTGGGCCTCAAAGTAGATACCTTTAGTGCTGACTTTCGCACCGATGAGCATCAGTTCACGCCCGATGCGCTCTTCATTCCTAGCTCCGCTGCTATTGGCAACTGGGAGATTGTAATCCGTGAACTGCTGGGTATGGTGGCATACAAGGTAAGGGGCTATATTTAGACCCGAGCGTTATCATGTTTGCATGAAATCCTGCTGAGCCTTTTTGCCATTACTTGCTTATCGTAGGCAAATGGCGTAAATTTTAGTCTTTTTGACTACAAACCATACCCCATGATTCACACCCTTGATCTTCACTTTTTATCGTTTGATCATGCCATCGCATCCTTTTTGGTGGAGACCTCCGAAGGCCCAGTACTGGTTGAGAGCGGTCCGTATTCTACGTTTCCTACCCTGGTCAAACAGGTCAAAGCTGTGGGCTTTGCTCCAACAGACATCAGGCATGTACTGCTCACTCATATTCACTTTGATCATGCCGGTGCAGCCTGGGCACTGGCCCAACATGGAGCCCAGATTTTTGTACATCCTTTCGGTGCTGGTCATCTTGCTCAACCGGAAAAGCTGTGGAACTCTGCTAAGCGCATTTACCAGGATGACATGGAACGCCTGTGGGGTGATATGCAACCCGTTGCCAGCGAAAAAATTACTGCAGTTGACCATGAGCAGCCGCTCGTGATTGGAGATACTACTTTTCGTGCCTGGCATACGCCAGGGCACGCTTCGCACCACATTGCCTGGCAACAGGATGATGTAGTTTTCACCGGGGACGTAGCCGGTGTAAGAATCAGTGAAGCTGATAAAATTGTGGAGCCGCCCTGCCCACCTCCAGATATCAATGTGGAAGACTGGCTGGATTCTATCAAAACCATCCGGCTGCTTGATCCTAAGGCTCTTTACCTTACCCATTATGGCCGGTTAGAAGACGTAGACTGGCACCTCAATGAACTGGAAAGACGCCTCATAGAGTGGAGTAACTGGATCAAGGCCAAAATGGAAATGGGCCAGAGGGCTGAAGAAACGGTGCCGGAATTCAAGCGTTGGGTAGCAAACCAACTACGTCATGAAGGGGTCAGTGATCATGCCATCCAACAATACGAAGCCGCCAACCCTTCCTGGATGAGCGTATCCGGATTGATGCGTTATTGGAAGAAAAAGGAAGAAAAAGGCCAGCTTTAGTAACTGCTGTCCGTCAGCGTGGTCTTACCCCGGTATGTCCAGTAGATGAGCGAGGTGTAACCAATCACAAAAGGCATACCCCAGATGGCAACAAAAAACATGGTCCTCAGCGTGTATTCGGTAGAGGCTCCGTTGTAAATATCCAGGCTAAACTCCGGTGCAATGCTGGAAACCATCATATTGGGAAAAATTCCCAGGGCAAATAGCCCGATAATAGCCGTGATGGTACAGGCAGATGAAACAAATGTCTGCATCGGCTTATCTTTGGCCAGCGTCCGGGGGATGTTGGCGATAGACAACAAATTGAGTAAAACGACTGACCAGGCGATTACTGAAATGGCAGTCTGATGTTCAGAAACCAGCGCGTGGTAGGTGCCTATGCTTTCTATCTGTCCGAATGAAAAATTTGCCAGCATCTCGGGGCGCAGGTAGAGCGTATAGCCGGTTGTGATCAGGAACATCAGCAGGAAGACAACATAAGAGGTCTTGATCCAGCCCCTGACCTGATTTTGTAAAGTACCCTCGGTTTTTAAATTGAGATAAATGGCTCCGTGCATGGTAAACATGGATAGGTTAAACAAACCAGTCAGGATGGTATAGGGCGTAAGCAGGTCAAAGAAAGTACCCTGATATTCTTTGTCCGAACCAATAGGAAAGCCAATGACCACATTGCCGATGGCTATGCCAAATAAAATTGCTGCCAGTACAGAGCCTATACTGAAACTCGTATCCCAGCTCCGGCGCCATCTTTTGCTGGGCTCTTTGCTCCTGAACTCAATAGAAACCGCTCTGAAAATGAGGGCGATCAGTAAAAGCATAAAAGGCAAATAAAAACCCGAAAAAGCTGTGGCGTAAACCTCCGGGAAGGCTGCGAACAGGGCACCCCCACCGGTAATCAGCCATACTTCGTTGCCATCCCATACCGGGCCAATGGAGTTGAGCATGATGCGGCGGTTGTTGTCACCTTTACTCAGGAGATGCAGTACGCCTACCCCCAGGTCAAAACCGTCCAAAATGGCATAACCAATTAATAAAACACCTATAATGATGTACCAGATGACATTAAAATCCATTTTGTATAGTTTTTATTTTCCAATGTTTTCCAAAGGTCCCATGCGCTCCCCTTTTTTCTGGTAAGCCTCTGTAGTATGGGTATAATCATCAGGGCCATGCTTGATTTCCCGGTCTAATACGTATAGCCACACGAAGAAGAGCAAGGCATACACGATGAAAAACAAGATGAGTGAAATAAGCACTTCCGGTGCAGTTACAGATTTGGAGAGGCCGTCAGAGGTACGCAACAGATCCTGAACGATCCAGGGCTGGCGGCCCCGTTCCGCTGATACCCAACCCGACTGATTGGCAATCACTGGCAGGGCTACTGCTGGTATGTACAACTTCATCAGCCAGGTTTTATTAAAAAGCTGTTTGCGGTATAGCAGCCAAAGGCTGAGCAGCGTAAGTGCAATAAAAAACATGCCCAGTGCTACCATCAGGTGGTAAGTCTGAAAAACCTGCGCTACCGGCGGCCAGTCCTCTTTTGGATATTGATCCAGCCCAACGACCTCGGCGTCAAAGTCGCCGTGCAAAAGGAAGCTAAGCAGGCCAGGAATTTCAATCGCATAGGTTTCTTCCGCTTCCGGATCCGTCCAGCCGACTACTGTCAGGTCAGCTCCTTGCTTGGTTTCGTAAAGCCCTTCATAAGCAGCGAGTTTAGCGGGTTGATATTCACCCACCACCTGCGCATGGTAATGACCAATGGTGGGCTGCATCAGTGAGGCGACCGCTGCCAGTATCAGGGCGAAAGTGAAAGACTTCTTTGCAAAGTCCAGGTTCTTTTCTTTGATGATAAAGTAAGCCGAAACACTCAGGATCAGGAAAGCACCCTGTATCCAGGAGCCCACCACCACATGACTAAAACGCACCATAGAAGATGGGTTGAAGACGACTTCCCAAAAGTCGGTGATTACGGCGCGGGTATAGCCATCAACAGTCGTAGCCAGTTTGTAGGCTACTGGTGTCTGCTGCCAGGAGTTGGCCACCACGATCCAGAAGGCCGACATGGTAGAACCTATGGCTACCATCACGGTGGAGAATAGGTGTACACCCGGTTTCACCCGGTCCCAGCCAAAAAGTAGGATGGCCAGAAAGCCAGACTCCAGGAAAAAGGCAAAGATACCTTCTGCGGCCAGCGGCGATCCAAAAATATCACCCACAAAGCGGGAATAAGAAGCCCAGTTAGTACCAAATTCAAATTCCATCACAATACCCGTAGCAACGCCTATGGAAAAATTGGCAGCAAATATTTTGATCCAGAAGCGGGTAATGGATTCATAAACTTTTTTGCGGGTTACAAAGTAAAGGGTCTCATATACCACCAACAGTAATCCCGTACCGATACTGAAGGGCGGAAAGATGTAGTGAAACATGATGGTGAAGGCAAACTGCAGCCTTGATAAAAATTCAACGTCCAGATCCATGATTCGCTCTCTTTTGTCGTGTGTAGATAATGAGGCTGCCCAGGCTAAACAGCAGACCAATGAATATTTTTACCATTTTCTGAAACCCAAAACCATATATTTCCTCTGGAAAGAATGGAATGCGGGTAATAATTTGATAAATAACCATCAGTGTAAACACCAGTAAGAAAAGTAGCTTGACTGGCGCTTGTCTCTTCAAGACTTTCATAAAAAAATATTCTTTCACGAAATTAGAGGCTGATACATTAACTATCAAGCAAACACGGGAATAACTATGGTACAAACAGGTGGCTTCTTTAACCAATACTTAGTATAAACTACGAGCTCTAAGAACTTATGAAAATACTTTTGTTGTCAGATTCGCACGGTTTTTTGGATGATCGGATGAAAGATTATGCGCAGACATGTGACGAAATCTGGCACGCTGGAGACATAGGCACGGCAGCGCTGGCTGATACATTTACCGATATAAAGCCATTGCAGGCAGTCTACGGAAATATAGACGGTGAGGCTATCAGAAGGCAGTATCCCGAAGATCTTTGGTTTGAACGTGAGGGATTGCGTATCTGGATGACTCATATTGGGGGCTACCCTCCCCGCTACAATTGGCGAGTCAAAAAAATACTGAATGAAAAAGTACCCGATATCTTTGTTTGCGGGCATTCTCATATTCTGAAAGTGGTGCGTGATGAAGCTCGGGGTGGTATGCTATGCTTGAATCCAGGTGCAGTAGGAAAGCAGGGTTTTCATAAGGTACGCACGATGCTTCGCTTTGACATCCAAAACGAAAAAGTTACCAATATGGAAGTAATTGAGTTGGGTAAAAAGTGATCAGATTGAAGAAAGATCTGGCTTCAAGCAGTGATTAACGTTGCCAACCAATCAACACTTGATTTGTAGCTGTAAATAAAAAAAGGTACGCCCAATAGACATACCCAATAAAAACTATAGCAGTAGCAGCTGATTATTTCTTCTTCTCAAACTGAGCTTTTAGTGCTTCCACATCTACATTTCTGATAGGGGGCTGCTTGTTGAGTTCTTTGATGCGCTGGTTTCTCTTTTGTGCTTTGAGCTTATTTCTGAGTCCTTTTCTTTTAAGACGAGTGACTGCCATGATCCTGTATATTTGAGTTAATATATTTCACTATCAAAATGAAGTGCAAAACTAGCAAAACATCTTAAAGAATAAAAAGAATAATTTAATCTTCCAGTTCTATAATGCTGGTATCATGGCTAAAGCCAGTAAAAATGCCATAACCACCTACTACATTACTATAAACCGGTACTGGCTCAGCAAAAGGGTTACCTTCGGTATCCCGCTGTAGTTGTAGCGACCTTATGTAGAGGTATTGCTCCCGGTTGAGGTTTTTAAGAAATACCAGGTACTTGAGCGAGCCATCTTCACTAAAACCACTGCTACCCTGATGACGAAATTCCACGCGGTAATTTTTGCCCTCAAAAGTCTCATCACTGAAAATAAGTGAGTTACCGTAAAAGGAAGCATCACTTTCAAAAAACTGTTCATCGGTAACCAGAGGGTCATCAGAAGAAAGATACGTTTCGTAAAGTCGCCGGATGGAATCATAAACTATCGGCTCAGTGCCGCTGAAATCGCGCAGGTACTGTGTAGCTTCTTGGTACATAATGACTTCGTAATAGTTGTCCTCTCCGGACGGATCATCAATCACCAATGAAATATTCTGTAACTCCTTTTGCTGAAACGTATCGGGTACTCCATCAATAATAACTACCTGATCAAGCACAAGGTAATCATAGTCCAGGTCACTGATACTGACCGGCTCGGCAATGAATGTCTCTGCTTCAACCGACTGAAAGCCCTCTTTGGCGGCTCGTATAGTGTAACGATGCCCAGCACGGACCTTGTAGTTACTCTCGTACCAACCTCGGTTACCGTTTATTTCCGCGCCAGCTTCCGTTAAAACGGCTACTGCCTGCCCATCTTCATACAAAGTAACTTCTGCCCTTTCAACGGGCATGATCGGGTCGTTGTCCAGCGAAAAACGGCTGCTGGATAGATTGAGTCTTACACTGCTGTCCGCTTCAAGGATCGCGTTGATCACCAGTCGATCGTCATCGCGAGGTATATCAACGTCTACCGTAGTCTCACAAGACAGCACCAGCCATGCGCACAAATACACTAAGGGAAAAATCTTCTTCATCATCTTAAAATTTAAAGCGGTAACTGAATGAAGGAATGATCGGGAAAAGACTCACCTGCCGGAAAGAAGAGGGCTCCTGGTTAAAACCTTCGTAAAGATAAATGTAGAAAGGATTACGGCGGCTGTAGGCATTGTAAACCCCTAAGACCCAGGTGCGTTCTCCCCAGCGCTTTTGCTTTTTGAAACTGATGCTGGCATCCAGCCGGTGAAAAGCTCGCATACGGTAGCTGTTACGATCGCCGTAGTGGTAAACATTTTCCTGGAAAAAAGAATCAGACTCAGCTGAGCGGTACACCGCTGTCGGAAGACTGATAGCGTTTCCGGTACCGTATACCCAGGAAGCCGACAAGTCAATGTTTTCTTTCCATTCATGTACTACCGCCAGACCCAGGTCGTGTCGGCGGTCATACTTGTAGGGGAATCTCCGGCCAAAGTTGAGCTCGTCAAACTGCCGGTTGGTCCAGGACAGTGTGTAGCCCAGCCAGCCCGTGGTACGTCCTTTTTTCTTCTGTACCAGTAGTTCCGCACCATAACTACGGCCATCACCCACAGCTACTTTGGTTTGCCAGTCCTGATTAACGTCTATGAAACTGGCGCCTTCTTTATACTCAATCAGGTTATACATTTCTTTATAGTAGCCCTCCAGACTGACTTCGTACTGTCCTTTCCAGCTTTTGGCAAGTCCCAAAGCAGCCTGAAATGCCCGTTGTGGTCGGATCTGCTCTGTGGCAGGTACCCACAAGTCGGTAGGAAGCCCGATACCAGAGTTGGTCAGCAAATGGATAAACTGGGCCATTTCTACATAAGATGCCTTTACCGAAAGGTCATCATTGACCAGGTAGCGGACGGCGACGCGGGGTTGTAAAGAAACGTAATTTTTATCATCCACCAGGAAAGCTGACAGGTGTAAACCGGCATTGACCTTCAATCGGTCATTGATCTCAAAATCATCTTCTGCGTATGCCGACAGCTCAACAGCTCTTGTTTCCTGCGAGCCCAGTAGTGTATCCAGGGTTTCCTGCATAAAATCGTTCTCAAACTGTAAATTGAGCGCGCCGGGGCTGAAGGTATGATGAATAGCACCAGCCCCAAAGCGGATGCTATGACGTGGCGAAGGAATAAAATCATAATCTATCTTAGCGCCCAGGTCCTCAATGCCGGAAAGGTATCTGGAAAGCCCCTGGTCTACGATAATTTCTTGTTCCTCAGCGTCATAGTCCTCGTTTCTGTATTCCTGAAATATGTTGAATCGGTACCGGCTGTAGGTAAGTGTCAGGTTAGAAAACAGCTTAGGATTATAAGTGTGATTCCAGCGTAGGGCAGAGGTTAGGTTACCCCAGTTAAGTCCAGCCTCATCCTCGTTTTCTAGTGGTACGCCTACCTGATTTTCGTATTCGCCTCTGTAGCGCGTGTAGAAGCGATCATCCCCTGAATATGCACTCAGGTATAGCCGGTCACGGTTAGAAAAACGATGGTTAAGTTTAGCGTTTAGATCGTAGAAATAGTAGCCAACTGTTTCGTCGCCTTCAGTCTGGGCCCGGATAATGGGACGGGCCAGCAGATCAATATACGTGCGCCGTCCCGATACGATGAAAGATGTCTTGTCATTAACGATGGGGCCCTCCAGCGTCAGCTTAGAAGCCACCAGCCCAACAGAACCTTCACCGTGAAATTCTTTCATATTCCCTTCCTTCATACTGATGTCAATGACCGAGGATAGGCGCCCCCCGTAGCGGGCGGGAAATCCACCTTTGATCAGCTCCACATGATTGATGGCATCGGCATTAAACACTGAGAAGAAGCCGAACAAATGAGAAGCATTGTATACCGGTACACCGTCCAGCAGAATCAGGTTTTGGTCGGGGCCGCCTCCCCGTACGTACAGGCCGCTAGTGCCCTCGTTGCCTGATTGTACTCCTGGCAGGAGCTGTAATGTCTTGAGAACATCTACCTCGCCCAGCAGCGCCGGCAGATTTTTGATCTGCTCCAACGGTACCGAAATGCTGCTCATCCTTGTTACCTCCTGTATGCGCTCTGACTCGGCCGCCGAGATGACGATTTCTTCTAACAAGGCATCATCCTTTAATTCAAAATTAATGAGCGTGTCTTTATCAAGGTAAAAGGTGTTAACCTGTAGGGCGTAGCCAACATAAGAAGTGATCAGGGTGACGGAATCCTGTGGAAGGGTAAGACTGAAGAAACCGTACTGATTAGCGCTGGCACCCTGTTCACTCTGCTTATCCCAGACATTGGCACCAATCAGATTTTCACCGCTGGCCGCGTCTTTGATGTATCCGCTTATCGTAAACTTTTGTGCCTGCGTTGTGTTGGCCAGAAGAAGAAATAAGGTAATGCAGTATATTTTTTTCATTTTTATTGGGGTGAAAAGACTTGCAGACACCGCTACAAAAATTGTACACCCTTTAGTGACACCAAAGGTCACGAAAGCGTTGGTTTGTAATATTATTTTGACGAGACTTTTCTCATAGTTGGAGAGACGTTTAGGAAAAAATAAAGCAAGGGGCCATTCGTTTTGTTTTGGCAGATTTACGGCACTTGAAAAAGCTGACTTTTCCGAAAAAGAAAAAGTCTCAGTAGTTTGTGCTTAATTTTTGCACAAGCACATATAAATGTCGCCGAATATATATTTCAGATTAGCATTGAAAATAAACAGATCTACAGGGTATGATTAAGCGAATATTTTGCAGCATTTTTTTGGCTTCGTTGCTGGTGAATAATAGCCTCGCCCAGCAACCGGACGAAATTAACATCATTTTTCCCGAAACGCAGGATTGGAATCATATCAATGAAGGTGAAACTCTGGAATTCCAACTCCGGGCAGAAGGTGGTGCTTTGGACGAGTATCGGTTTCGTATTGCCGACCCCAAAGGCCTCGGTATAGAATTCAGTATGGATGGGGCTTTTAGCTGGACACCAGACTATGGCCTGGTAACTACCGGCCTCCCCAGTGACACCGTTGCTTTAACCTTTGAGGTATTAAGTCGTAACGGGGAGCGAGGTTCTGCACAGGTAGACTTTGTTATTTTTCAAAAATACCGTTTTAATACTGCTGCACAGCCTGAAGATTTTGTAGTGCGTCCTAAAGAAGAAAACGTGTACCAGCTCAATTTCAACGAAGAGTACTTTTTCGTAGAGGTGGGTGAACTGGCACAGGGAATTACTTTTGAAGAGCCCGACAAATTCCGCTGGAAGCCTACTGAAACCCAATGGCTCAAACTGGATGGAAGGCCATTGGTCATTGACTATGCGTTGGTTGACAAAGAGTATGGAGACCGTATCAGTCGCGCTATTAAAGTCGTTCAGGCACCTGATGTACAGGAAGAGACCCCTGAGAAAACAATGTCCTCAGCGTCCTCAAAATTAAACCTGGTGCTTCCCGAAGAGAGAGGCTGGAATATCGTAAAAGAGGGTGAAGTCATGAGTTTTCAACTCAGGGCTAGTGGAGGAGAG
Source organism: uncultured Porifericola sp. (assembly GCA_964653665.1). GTDB lineage: Bacteria > Bacteroidota > Bacteroidia > Cytophagales > Cyclobacteriaceae > Catalinimonas. Next base: position 57,671 of record CAZZGE010000004.1, read on the forward strand.
GACGACCAGTATTCTTTCAATATGCTCCAGGGCAACAGTGAGGATCTGGGAATCAGTTTTGATACTTTAGGTAATTTCTACTGGAAGCCTACCTTTGACCAGGTAGGGAGGCTGGAAGAAGAACAACTGGTTGAGCTAATTTTTGAGGTCAACAATCGCAGTCAACAGACCGACCGGCAGCAGGTGGAACTGCTGGTATACCATACCAACCGGGCGCCGCAAGTAGGTGACCTACACACTTTTTACATTCAGCATAACGCCGAAAATGTTTACCAGCTAAGTCAGAGCGAGGGAATCAGTGATCCTGACGATGATCCCCTGGTCTTCAAACCTATCCTTTCGCAAATGCCACAGGGCATGTCTCTGTCGGGCAAAGGGGAACTTACTTGGAAACCTTCTTACTCCCAATATTCAAGACTTCAGCGTCAACCGCTAAATCTGGAGTTTGTCGTGGAAGATCAGCCTTACAAAGCCCAGACGAAGGGTCATTTGCGGATCACCGTAACCCAGCAGGATCATCCCCCTCAGATCTCAATGGTACCCGCTAATCAGGACAAGTTTGAAATACGTGAAGACGAAGCACTAAATCTGAAGTTTTACCTTTCGGACCCCAACGGTGACCAGGATATTATGGCCTTTGATTTTGTGACCGAAACCAGTATGATTCCCGAAAGTGCGCTTATAGAAAATGACAAAACACAGTGGGAGTTTATCTGGACACCCGGATATGATTTCTTTGTAGAGGCCGGTTCTGAAGAAACTTACCAACTTACTTTCTTTGTCATAGACCGTACTAATCAACGTACTGAGCGTACTATCAGTGTCACGGTACAGGATGCAGAAAATCTGGTGGAGAAAGATCGTCTCCTTTACAGCCAGTACCGGGAAGGGCTGGTAAGGGTGATGAACCTCATGGACCATCTAAAGCAACGGCAAAAAGAGTTGCAGAAAGAGTACAAAAAAGCCAAAAAGGGTAAAAAGCACCGGGCTATCACGACGGCCTCGCTGGGGGCCATCACTGGACTCTCACCCGTAGTACTCAGCGAAAACCAGCAGACGCAACGCTACGTCAGTGGCATCGGCGGTACTACTTCCATGACCATCGGTAGCTTGGAGGCCAGTAATGTAATTGGTAAAGACCCCAGCGATATTTTTGAGAAGCTGAGCTATATCAACAGAAAGATTAATGATCTGGAGACTCAGGGTGAGGTCTTCGCTGGTAAGTACGCACTTTCTAATAATAGGCGTGAAAACTCCTTTACTGAAGATTTGAAAAAATTGATAGTTTTGCTCAACCTGAAGGACGTAACTACGCTGGAACTGGATGCCAACTGGCGGAACCCCCGGAAAGCATCCGACAAAAATATTCAGGAGACATTCAAGAGTTTTAACCCCGACCCGGAGAAATCTTCCTACATCAATGACTAAACAAAAGCCTGGCATACCCAAGGGAACCAGAGACTTTGGTCCGGTAGAGATGGCGCGCCGTACCTACATACTTGATCTAATCCGTAACGTTTACCAACGCTACGGCTACCAGCCCCTGGAAACCCCCAGCATAGAAAACCTTACAACGTTATCAGGTAAGTATGGAGAGGAAGGGGACAAACTTTTGTATAAAATCAGAAGTAACAAGAGTTTAAGAGCAAGGCTAAACAATGAGCAAACCGCTAAACTTGATGCTATATACAACTATTGGCTTCCCCAACAGTCTGAATCAGGCCTTCGCTATGATCTTACCGTGCCTTTCGCCCGTTACGTTGTCATGAACCAGCATGAGATCACTTTCCCCTTTCGACGCTACCAGATACAGCCGGTGTGGCGGGCTGACCGGCCGCAGAAAGGGCGTTACCGCGAGTTTTATCAGTGCGATGCCGACGTGGTTGGTACAAATTCTCTCATCTGTGAGGCTGAGATCGTGCTGATGCTGGAAGAAGTGTTTGATCAACTGGGTCTGCGAAACATCAGCATCAAAATCAATAACCGTAAGACCCTTTCCGGGGTGGTGGAAGTAATGGGCGCGCAGGGAAAAGAAAGTGACTTGCTAGTCGCGATTGATAAGCTGGATAAGATAGGGAGAGAGAAAGTGACGGCCGAACTACAGGAACGCGGTTTTGGACAGGACGCTCTCAACCGACTCACACCCCTCTTTGAACTGAAAGGCAGTAATCAGGAGCAGCTCAACCTACTGCGTGACATGCTGGCAGCGTCTGAAATTGGTATGCAGGGTATAGCCGAGATTGAAGAAGTCATAGAGCGGGTACAGCTGATGGGGTCAGAAGGAAGCAGCCTGATGTTTGATGTTACTTTGGCCAGAGGGTTATCTTACTACACCGGAGCTATTTTTGAAGTGAAAGCAAATAACGCCAGCATGACCAGCAGCATCAGCGGCGGCGGGCGGTACGACAACCTTACTGGCGTATTTGGGATGCCCGGTGTGTCGGGCGTAGGAATCTCCTTTGGAGTAGACCGTATCTACGATGTCATGGAAGAACTACAGCTTTTCCCGGAAGAAAGCCTGAAAGGTACGAGAGTGCTGTTAATTTGCTTTGATGAGGCTAGCGAAAAGCATGCTATGTCCCTGCTAAGCCAGATTCGGAAGGCAGGTATCAGCGCTGAAATTTACCCGGACCGGGTGAAGCTCAAGAAGCAGTTTGCCTACGCTGACAAGAAAGGAATACCCTACACCCTGGTGATTGGCAGCAACGAAATGGGGCAGCAGGCTTACGGGCTCAAGAACCTGAAAAGCGGAGAGCAGGATACCCTGTCAATGCCTGAGATTATCCAGCGTTTGAAACAATGAAGTGCGTCTTCGGACGTTAAATTAAAAAGTTTAGCTTAACGATCAGGCTTTTGCTAATCAGGACCATCCTCACATCCGTCTGCCTATTTAGTCTTTCTTTTATCGTAAAAGGGCAGTTACGTAGTCCCAATGATCGTTTTGAAGTGAATGCAACCCGCGGATGCGCTCCCCTGACCGTCACTGCTGTCAATACATCCGGCCTGGATCCTTTGCAATACCCTATCGTCTGGAATATGGACTGGGATGGTGATGAGACGAATATTGTGGTGGACGAAAACCAATCTGCTGCCCAGGCTGAAATTACTTACGCTACGCCGGGTACTTACCAGATACTACAGGTGATTGGCAACCAGAGTGATCCGATAGATACTATCACTGTAGAGGTGTTACCCGATAATCCTCCTGCCTTCCAGGTTTATAACTGCATCAGTAACAGCATTTATGTTGACTTTAGCCAGGATTTGGTATTTGATAATCTGGAGATTGATTTCGGGGATGGCAATAGCACCACACTACCGGTAAGTAGTGGGAGTGTAACACATGGTTACCCTTCAGGAGGAGAATACACAGTTTCAGTGCAGGGTACATTTACAAACGGGGGAAGGAGTTGTACTGCCTACGATACAACTATCACGACCACCGCTGATCTGGACATAGCTCAGATAGAGATTGTCAGGGTAGTGGGAGCGCAAGAGATCGAGCTGGCCTACGATCTGGAGGACCCAAATATTTATTATCGGCTGGAAGTGGCCGAAAACAGCGATACGGATTTTAGTTTTGCTTTCATTGATCTGGATCCTGAGTCTTCCGTGTTTACCTTATCTGATACCCAGCTGGACACTCGCGAAAATTTTTACTGTTTCAGAATTGTAGCGGTTAACCGTTGTGATGAAAATTTTAATCAGCTTTCAGATGTGGTTTGCAGTATTTTGCTTGAGGGTACGCCGGAGGATCTGCAGAATCGCCTGACTTGGCAGACAGAAGGGTTTGATCAATTTGACGTCAGTAAGGATGGTGAACGCACAGTCAGTGTACCGGATACAGAATACGTTGACGAAGATGTGGTTTGCCAGGAAGAGTATTTTTACACCATCACTGCCCAGTCAGCTGATGTAATCAGCATATCTAATCCACTGACCCTAACGGCCATTGCTGAGAATACGCCTGTGGCACTGGAGGAACTAGACGCCCGCCTGAATGGTAACAATGCACGCCTCAACTGGCCAGGTGTTCCCGACGCCGAACTATACTATATCTATCGTTCGGAAGCAGGAGGAACGGCTATCCTTTATGATTCCCTACCGGCTTCGGCCTCCCAGCAATTTACATTTAATGATCTACAACAGCTTGATTATGATGTACGCTACTGCTACCAGGTCAGCTATCGGGACGTTTGTGCCAACGAGTCTACGCTGAGTGATGAAGCTTGCGTGGTACTGCCCCGGCAGGCCCGGGTTTTTTTTCCCAATGCTTTCACCCCTAACGGTGACGGTCTGAATGACGTTTTTGTGTATGAGGCCAGCCTGCTGACGTCAGTTCGTTTTATGGTTTTTAATCGTTGGGGTGAGTTACTTTTTGAAACTGATGAAATTGATACAGGGTGGGATGGTTCATACCTGGGCAAAACTGCACCACAGGGTACATATTTGTATAAAATGGAAGTGGTAGATCAATTGGGTAATGCATTTGAGCGAACTGGAAACTTTACCCTACTCATGTCCAGCCCCTAAACATGCCCCCTTAATATTCGTTGATTTAGTGTTATCATTACAATTCTTACACATTATTCACCTAAAGATAAAAAAGCTATGTTTGACATGAATAAAATGATGGAAAAGGTCCGGGAGATGCAGGAGAAAATGAAGGAAGCCCAGGGGCAGCTTGAGCACATCACAGCGACCGCTGAGGCAGGGGCTGGCATGGTAAAAGCTACTGTAAACGGTAAAAAGCAGGTTGTGGACGTCGTAATTGATGATGATATCATAAAACCCGAGGACAAAGAGATTATCCAGGATTTGGTGGTTGCTGCGGTTAACAAGGCACTAGAGGATGTAGATGACAAAGCCAAGGAAGAAATGAAAAAGCATACCGAAGGATTTATGCCTAACATTCCTGGCTTTGATTTCGGTAACTTGGGCTGATGGAACAGGCGGCAGTCATTATCCTAAACTATAATGGAGCCCATTTTTTAAAGCAGTTCTTACCATCAGTGGTGCAGTACAGTCAGGGGCATCGCATCATTATAGCGGACAATGGCTCTACTGACGACTCACTTGATTTACTACGAAAGCATTTCCCGGAGGTAGAAATCATGGCCTTTGACAAAAATTATGGTTTTGCCCATGGTTATGATAAAGCACTGCAGCAGGTAGAAAATACGTACAGTATTCTGTTAAATTCTGATGTAGAGGTAACCGAAAACTGGATAGAGCCTGTGATCCGGCTTATGGAGAGTAACACACTTATTGCTGCCTGCCAGCCCAAAATCAAAGACTACTTCCGCAAAGACTATTTTGAGCATGCTGGTGCTGCCGGAGGCTTTATTGATATGCTGGGATACCCCTTTTGTCGGGGGCGCATTTTAAACCACCTAGAAAAAGATAAAGGACAGTACGATGATACTCAAGAAATTTTCTGGGCAACAGGTGCTTGTTTTTTTGTACGTACCCGTATCTTCAATGAACTGGGTGGTTTTGATGCATCATTACAGGCGCATATGGAAGAGATTGATCTATGCTGGCGTATGCATAAAGCCGGTTATAAGCTCTTTTATTCTCCTGAAAGTACAGTTTACCACGTAGGAGGGGGTACCATGCCTGCGTCTAATTCCCGTAAAACATACTTGAATTTTAGGAACAGTACAGTTGTATTGTACAAAAATGCACGCTCAAGTTGGCTTTGGTGTAAAGTAGCCACCAAGTTAGCGTTGGACTTGTTAGCAGCTTGTATGTTTTTGGGAAAGGGTAAGTATCAAGATAGTCGGGCTGTTCTTACTTCCGTCATCCACTTCTTTATTTATTACAGACAGTGGAAGGCAGGACGAGCTCAGGCTCAATCTTTACCAAGTAAAGGTGAGATTTCCACCATTTATTCAGGAATCATGGTTATAGATTACTATATTTTGGGAAAGAAGTACTTTGGTGAATTCAAGCTCTAATTCCAGACAGGATTGTTTCGTTTTCGAAAATGTCTTCTTAGATTCATTACAAAGGCCATCCCCATGTAAATAAGAAGGGGAGATCCAAATGTTAAAAAGGATGAATAGATGAAAAATAAGCGAATACTGGAAGACGAAATTTGGAGAATTTCTCCTAAGCGGGCACAAACGCCAAAAGCCTGTTCTTGAAAAAAGTATTGCATCTTTCTCATAATAAAAAATGATTTAAACAAAAATTGTTCTTGATTTGTTCAGTATTTGTTTTAAATAACTATTTTTTCTATACAATTGTAATATTGATAATAACGTAATAATTTCGCAACACCAACTAACCAAACGTTTAAATTATGAACCAAGTGAAAAATTTACTGTTTGCTTCTGTTATGTTCAGCATGCTGATCTTTACAGGGTGTAACTCACTCAAGAAGATGGTACAGATGGCTGAAGACCAGGAGCTCACTGTTGAACCATCCCCGCTAGAGGTGCATGCCAATGAAGTCGAGTTTACGATGTCTGCCGTGCTGCCTGTCAAAATGTTAAAGAAAGACAAAGTATATACGGTAAACACTTTTTATCAGTACGGGGAAGAAAGAGTAGATGTGGGAAGTATTGAGTTCCGCGCAGAAGATTTTCCTCAGGGAGCAGAACAACAACCTACCAAGTCTGAGTCATTTACTTTTGCCTACGATGATGAGGCAATGGATGATGGATATCTTTACATGCAAGGAGTTGCTTCAGACCCTGAGTCTGGTGCTTCTGAGTCCACTCCCGAATTGCAGGTAGCTGAAGGTTTGATTACAACCTCTCAGTTGGTACAGGTACCTGCTGCCATGGGTGTACTCTACGCGGATCATGGCTACAATACTGGAGAAGAGCTGGAGCCTACTTACGTTGACTTTTTCTTCGCGCAGGGTAGTGCTTACCTTCGCCCTTCCGAGGTTAGAAGTGACCGCGGTGAGAGATTTAGAAATTTTATCGCCGAGAAAAACGTGACTCGTTCAGTAACCATTACTGGTACTCACTCTCCTGAAGGCCCTGAAAGAATTAATGAAGACCTCTCTCAGAATCGTGCTGGACGCATTGAAGAGTACTACAGAGAGCAAATGGATCGTTACGACTACTCTGAAACGGCTGAAGAGATTAATTTTATCCTGAAGCCGGTTGTGGAAGACTGGTCAGGTCTGAGACAGATGCTACAGGAGTATGATGGTCTTACACAGGCACAAAAGCAGGAATACTACAATATTATTGATGGATCTGGCTCTTTTGAAGAGAAAGAAGATCAGATGCAACAATTATCTACATATAACGAGGTATTCAGAGAAATATATCCTGAGTTGCGTTCTGCCAAAACTGAAGTTTTGACAGTTATTGAGAAAAAGACTGCTGCCCAAATTTCAGTTCTTTCCAAGCAAGTTGCTGAAAGTCAGGTGGAAATGGACACTCTCTCTGAGCAGGAACTGCTCTACGGTGCTACGCTGACGCCCTCTCTCTCGGAAAAAGAGGCAATCTATGAGACAGCCATTGACGAGTACAACAGTTGGGTAGCTCATAATAATCTAGGTGCCGTGTATCTGCAGATGGCAGCTGAAGCCAGCGAAAGTGAAATGGATGACATGCTGGGTGAGGCGCAGAATCACCTGGAGCAAGCAGTCCGTCTGAATGATAATGCTGAGGCACATGCTAATCTGGCTATTATTTATGCACTGCAAGGCAACATGGAGAAAGCCTACAATGAGGTGCTCAGAGCCGGTGAACTTGAGCCTACCATGCAAGAGTCTCCTGCCAATATTAGTGCTATCAAAGGTGCTATTGAGATCATGATGGCTGATTACGAGCAAGCTGTTTCTTCTCTTTCTAATGCAACAGAAACTGCTGATAACCTCTTTAACTTGGGATTAGCTCAAATCTTAACTGAAAATTACGAAAACGCTATCACTAGCTTTGAGGAAGCTGCTGATATGGACAGTGACTTTAGTCTGGCACATTACGGTGTAGCTATTGCTAACGCTCGTTTGCAAAACGAAAGTGCCGTATACGAAGCACTCGAAAGTGCTGCTTCTGAAGATGCTGACCTGAGAGAAAGAGCGGTAACTGACCTTGAGTTCAGAAATTACGCTGATACTGAGCAATTCAGAGAAGCTCTTCAGTAACAGAAATTGACATTATTTGTCGTGTAAAAGCCTTCCCTCTCAGGAAGGCTTTTTCTATGTAAACAGGTCACCCATCCCTGGACTTATTTTGTTAATTAGA